>NZ_JAALEF010000518.1:8032-23645 GCF_014145245.1 Dietzia sp. B44
TCGGCCCGGACGAGGTGCGCGGCCAGTGCGCGATCGGGTCGAGGTCGGTCGACCTGGTCGAGTTGGTCCGACGCGCGCCTCGGTTCCGGCTCACGGAGCCGGACGACGTGGTGTTTACGACGACGAGGGGGCCGGCCGCGATCATCGACACAGTCGGCGGCAATGCCGTTCAGGCGCCGGCCCGGATCCTGCGGTGTCTGGAACCGGTCGAGGGATCGCGACGTATTCTTCCCGAGCTCGCGGTTCGAGATATTTCGGCTGCGCGGGGATCGGATTGCCGTTCCTGGCGGCTGCGCACCGTCGTCGTCGACGCCTGTAGCCCTTGGCGCACGGTGGCGGCACGGGCCGCCGAGCATCGGGCACGGCTCCTGGCCGAGTTGAGTGCGCTCGACGACTTGACCATAGAACTTTCCGACGGACTCGCGGCCGGCACCTTGCAGGTCGCCCACCGCGATGATCCACACAGCAACAAGGAGAACGCCTGATGGCGAAAGTGTTGGTTCCGATGCCGATGGAGGCATCGACCCCCAAGGAACTCAAGGACACGCTGTGGAAGGCGGCGGACAAGCTCCGCGGGTCCATGGATGCGTCGCAGTACAAGGACGTCGTGCTGGGGTTGGTGTTTCTCAAGTACGTCTCGGACGCCTTCGAAGAGCGCCGCGACACGATCCGTCAGGAGCTGGCCGGGGAGGACGAGGCCTACCTCGCCGAAACGCTCGAGGACGCCGACGAGTACCTGGGTTCCGGCGTGTTCTGGGTTCCCGCCGAGGCGCGCTGGGAGTACCTCTCGCGGCACGCCAAGGGCATCCCGGCGTCGTCGACCAACGACGCGCAGTCGATCGGTGAGATGATCGACGCCGCGATGCGCGCGTTGATGCAGGCCAACGAGTCGCTGGTGGGCACCCTGCCGGTGTTGTTCGGTCGCGACAATGTCGAGCAGCGTCGACTGGGTGAGCTGGTGGACCTGTTCAACGCGGCGCGCTTCACCGGCGGTGGCGCTTCCAAGGCGCGGGATCTGCTCGGGGAGGTCTACGAGTACTTTCTGGACAAGTTCGCCAAGGCAGAGGGCAAGCGCGGCGGCGAGTTCTACACCCCGCCCGTAGTGGTGCGGACGCTGGTGGAGATTCTCGAACCGCATTCGGGGCGCGTGTACGACCCGTGCTGTGGGTCGGGGGGCATGTTCGTGCAGACGGAGAAGTTCCTCGAGGGGCACAAGGAGGATCCGACCAACGTCGCCGTGTACGGGCAGGAGCTCAACGAGCGCACGTGGCGGATGGCCAAGATGAACCTGGCGATCCACGGGATCGATTCACAGGGCCTCGGCTCGCGGTGGGGTGACACTTTCGCTCGCGATATCCACCCGGATATGCAGGCCGACTACGTGATGGCCAACCCGCCGTTCAACATCAAGGACTGGGCACGTCGCGAGGACGACCCGCGCTGGGTCTACGGCGTGCCGCCCAAGCGCAACGCCAACTACGCGTGGATGCAGCACATCCTGTCCAAGCTGGCGCCGAACGGCGAGGCCGGCGTGGTGATGGCCAACGGGACCATGACCACCTCGACCAGCGGCGAGGGCGACATCCGCAAGGCGATGGTCGAGGGCGACGTGGTGCAGTGCATCGTCGCCCTGCCGGGGCAGCTCTTCCGGGCGACGGGCATCCCGGTGTGCGTGTGGTTCTTCTCGAAGAATAAAGCCGCTGGCACGGGCGGATCGGTGGATCGTCGAGGGCAGGTGCTGTTCATCGACGCCCGCGAGCTCGGCCACATGATCGACCGCGTGGAGCGCACGCTGAGCGAGGAGGACCTGCAGCGCATCGCCGAGACGTTCCGCTCCTGGCGGGGCCGCCCCTCTGCGGTGGGCGAGTACGCGGACGTGGCTGGCTTCTGTAAGTCGGCCACGCTCGAGGAGATCAAGGCCGCCGGCTACGCGCTGACCCCGGGCCGCTACGTGGGCGTCCCCGAGGCGGAAGAGGACGACGAACCGATCGACGAGAAGATTGCGCGGCTCACCGGCGAGCTCACCGCGGCGTTGGACGAGTCGGCCCGTTTGGATGCCGTTGTTCGCGAGCAGTTGGGGAGGCTGGGATGAGCAGGGAAACCAAGACGGGAGGCCGAGATGCGACTACCGCAGTGGTCCCCGGCCGTGGGGTTCTCAGCATCGGCAACCCAGGAACAGAACTTCCGGGCGGATTTTCATGGACGCCATTAAGCGCCCTCGCCCGGCTCGAGTCAGGTCACACACCGCGCCGTTCGAATCCGGAGTACTGGGACGGCGGCATTCCATGGATCGGTATTCGAGACGCGACTGCTAACCATGGCCAGCGCATTGACCAGACCCTCCAGACAATTTCCGAACTTGGATTGGAGAATTCCTCGACCCGGCTGCTTCCGGAGGGCACCGTTTGCCTCTCTAGGACAGCATCAGTCGGCTACGTTCTTCAAATTGATACTTCGATGTGTACAAGCCAAGACTTTGTGAACTGGGTTTGTGGTCCGGAGCTGATTCCAGACTATCTTCGGTATGCATTGGTTTGGGAAGCGGAGAGCATTCGTCAGTGGGCCTACGGCTCCACTCACCGGACTCTCTACTTCCCCGAGGCGAAGGCAATTAATATCGCGTTGCCCTCGCTTGAGGTTCAGCGGGCTACCACGGAGGTCCTCGGTGCGCTGGACGACAAGATCGCCGCCAACCGACGTGTGGTCGATGCAGGTAATGTCTTGATTCGCGCGCTCTACTCCTCAACACCGAAGGCTTCGACGGGGCGCACATTCGCCGATGTTGCTGCTGTTGGAGGCGGCGGGACTCCCTCAACCAAGAATCCACTTTACTGGGATGGTGTTGTCGGCTGGGCAACTCCGACCGATGTCACTGGTGTCGATGGCCCATGGCTTGCCCACACAACCCGGAGAATTAGTGAGGAGGGGCTAAATAACTGCGCGTCACCGCTTTACCCGGAAGGCAGCATCCTGATGACATCGCGTGCGACGATCGGCGCGGTAGCTGTCTCTCGGAAACCAATGGCCGTGAATCAAGGATTCATCGTGCTCAATGCGGTCGAGTCTGAGATGCAATGGTGGCTCGAAAGTCAGGTGCGGGCCCGAACGGCCGAGTTTGAGACCTGGGCGAATGGAGCGACGTTCCTCGAAATTTCCCGCGGCACGTTCAAGAAGTTGCCCGTGCTTGAGTGTTCGCCGGAGGACTTGGAGAG
This sequence comes from Dietzia sp. B44, assembly GCF_014145245.1. Taxonomy (NCBI): domain Bacteria; kingdom Bacillati; phylum Actinomycetota; class Actinomycetes; order Mycobacteriales; family Dietziaceae; genus Dietzia; species Dietzia sp. B44. The sequence goes on from NZ_JAALEF010000518.1 coordinate 11,245, forward strand.
GTTCAACAGGACGGCTCAAGCGGTCCGTGAGCGCCAGTCTTCGTGTCAGGCGGAGAACGACAGGCTCGCTTGCACCCGCGACGAACTGCTGCCCCTGCTCATGAACGGCCGGATCACCGTCAAGGATGCTGAGCGCGCTGCCGAGGATGTGCTTTGAGTGTCTACTCTGCGTTCGTCGGTGTTGTTCCTTGAGCATCAACGACGTCCTATATGCACCACGGACCTAGCAGCACGGTCGAATCCGTTCCGGACACGGCGAGACGGCTCTGGGCGGTTAGCCGGTCGTCGGAGGTTCTTCGACCAGAAGGTACCTGCGGTGCCGACTCTGAGGGGGCGCGGTGGCCCGAACCCGCCCCTCCTCGACAAGTCTCCGCAGAACCGGTCGCAGAGAGCCCCTCGACTTCCCGGTGAGCTCGGACAACTCGGCGATGGAGATGGGGGCCATCGGGGAGAGGGAGTTGAGCACCGCCTCTTCGGTATCCGCCGGCGCGGCTGGAGTCCCGAAAAGAGCAAACTCCTCAGTCCCTATGGGCGTGAGAACTCCTTCTCGGGTGAGGGCGTGCAATGTGTGCCGCGCGTCGTCGGAGTCCATCCCCAACTGATCTCGAGCCGTCGTGACGGTGACACGACCCTCACGCCGGGCGATCGCCAGCAATGCGTCCTCACCACGAGCGAGGTCACGACCGACGGCATCGCGTGCCCAGCGTCGGTGGGCATCAGAATCTGCGCCATGACGGCGAAACTCGACGATGACACTGTCTGGGGTCACAGTGAACTCTGGACTTTCGAGCGAGCGGGCGCGCATTTCATTGCGCATCAACGGCACCCCGCCACCCTGCCCTTCTGCCACCTTCCCGCCGGAACCCAAGGTCGGCACATTCTTCAGCATCTGGAGAAGTGTCTGGTTCCGACATCGGGAGATGCCGTCCCCAATGTTGTCCCTCGTCTTCTGCCAGAGCCCGCCGGGACTGGTGACAGTCACCCGGTCCGGGTAGATGTCGACTGCCACAGCTTGTCCCAAGAACATGGGGTGGTACTCACGGTGCAGCACGGCGTTGCCGATGGCCTCCCGCAGTACTTCTTCGGGAATCTCCAGTTCGTCCGTTCGGCCTACTCCGGTGACAACGGAGTATGTTCTGTGGTTCCTGGCGACGGCGGCTACCGCATCAGACACCACCTCGGACAGTGGTCCCACGCATTCGACTCGGTCAAGAAACCGAAGCTGAGTAGTGGCCGACGCTTTCTCTACAGTCGGATGCACGCTGACGTCGACGTACAGTTGCGGGAAAAACTGCTGTGGGTAATCGCCCACGGTGAGAAGCCCGGCCAATCGCACATGTCCTTCTTTGTCGGTCACATTCAGACGGGCGAGCATTTCGCCGCGCTCCGTCAATCGCCGCACCGCCCTGGCGTTTCCTGGGGCGGTGACCAAGAGGTCGACCAGTTTCGGGTCGAGATCATCAGCAGAGCAGTCCTCGACCAGTGCTCGGTCAGCTTGAGAGATCGTGTGTGCAGTCTGAAGGCTGAAGATCTCACTTCTGCTCAAACGGACGTCGCGATCGTCGATTCGTTTGTAACTGCCGGTTTCAACGCCCTTGCTCTTGATGTAGCACGGTTTAGCGCCGATACCGTTCTCGAGGATCTCGATTGCCAGGATTTGCTGGCCTTCATAGTTGAATCGATTGACGTGATAAGCGGGCGGATTTACCAGTCGAGCGCCCTGCTCGTTACCGTCGCCCATGCCGTCGATGAACTGGCTGCACACCGCGTCTATGCGGAACCCTTCGACAGGCTGGAACCCGAGTTCTTCACTGACGCCGAGAATGATCCAGCCGCCAGCGGTGTTGGCAAACGCGCTGACGGAATCCCAGACGGACTTGCCCAAGGACTCGGCGGCTGCTTTGACCTCGGTCGTTGCGTCGTCAGTGCCTTGCCGGCGAAGTCGATCGATAACAGTCATGAAATCGGACTCATCCATGCTGATCTCCGTCACTGTAGGTCAGTGGTGCTCACTGGAGGTCAGTGTATGTTCCTGAACGTCGATGAATGCAGTGACAACAGTGACGAGGTGAGTCAGCTCCCAGACGTTGCCCAGGGGACGGTTCCCCAGGGTTCGGGTCGCGCGGTGCACTGGCGACCGCTCACAGCCCGGGATTGTTGGGCTGCCGCGTCCCAACGCGCGATTCAGCGGCACCTTAATCCGTCAACGTCAGCGGGTTTCGCGGATCTCTGTGAGATTAGGGGGGTGCCTAAACTAACAAAGTGCAGGTCACGCCTCGGCGGATGGTCCGAAGCGGCCAAGGAACCCGAGCTTGGATGCGTGCGCGACAGAAGCCTTGTAGTTAAGAAAGAAGTAGGCCGCAGAATGAGCCATCTCCGCAGTTCAGGCCTTAATTCGAGACGAAACGGGGAGCGTCAGAAGCGACGCATAAACCAGCAAGACTGGACCATGGGAGGTTCACTGTGAGTCTGAGGTTCAGGGGCGAGGCGCACCAGGCATCGGTCTCGCAGCGGCCCCCATGGTCGACCGGCGGCACCCCGGAGGCGATTCAATGTCTACCCGTCAGTGTTGCTCACTGTAGGTCACTGAACGTCAGTGGTGGTGAGTGCAGTGACGCATACAGTGACGGACCCGCCGCCGGCTTCTCGCTGAACAGCTCGGCCCTGCGTCAGTTGTACGCGCGCTGCAGACCAACTACCGTCGGGGCATACCACCTGCCCCCTCTGGGGGCAGGTTTTTTCATGTCCGACCACGCTTCGCGCTGTTCTGACCTCGGGAGGGCGCGATGACCTACGGCTGGTCCGAAGCCCAAGCCGAGCAGGGGATCCTCGACGCCCTCGCCGAGCGCGAATGGGAACACCGCTCCGGCCCGTCCCTGGCACCCGGTTCGGGGGAGCGCGACTCGTGGCACGACATCGTCCTGCGGGGCACCCTCCTGCAGTCGCTGATCAACCTCAACCCGGACGTGCCCGAGGAATACCTCCAGCAGGCCATGGCCGAGGTGATCACCCCCAAGTCGCAGGACGCCGTAACCGAGAACCACCGAATTCACCATGTCCTGCTCGACGGCTACAAGGGCCTGACCTACATCGACGACGACGGCCGTGAGGTCGCCCCCGTCATTCGCTTCCTGTCCGCCGACGCCTCGCGCAACCGGTACCACGCCGTGGACCAGGTGACCGTCCGTAGCCGCGAACACGAACGACGATTCGACGTGGTGGCCTACGTCAACGGACTGCCGCTCGCGATCTTTGAACTAAAGAAGCCGGGCGCCAAGAACGCCACCGCTGAGCTCGCGTACAACCAGTTGCGCACCTATCTCCACGAATTCCCCATGGCGTTCCGCTTCGCCGTCGTCGTCGTCGCCACCGACGACCTCTCCGCCCGCTACGGCACGCCGTTCACCCCGTGGAACCACTTCGCGCCCTGGAACGTCGACGACGACGGCCGCCGCATCGCCCCCCTCACCACCCTCGACGGCTCCGCGGAACCCATCACCGAACTCGACCTCCTCATCGACGGCGTGTTCAACGTCGAACGCTTCGGCCAACTCCACCGCGACTTCACCGCCTTCGACGCCACCGAGTCCGGCCTGATCAGACGCATCGCCAAACCCCACCAGTACTTCGCCGTCACCAAAGCCGTCGGTGCCACCGTCCGCGCCGTGGACTCCGACGGCCGGGCCGGCGTCGTGTGGCACACCCAGGGCTCCGGCAAGTCCATGGAGATGGAGCTCTACACCGCCAAGATCATGCGGCACCCGCGACTGGCCAACCCCACGGTCATCGTCATCACCGACCGCACCGAGCTGGACTCCCAACTGTTCGACGGCTTCCAGATCTCCGACCTGCTCCCCGAGCAGCCGGTGCAGGTCCGCACCCGCGACGATCTGCGGACACAACTGGCCGACCGCCGCTCCGGCGGCATCTACTTCACCACCCTGCAGAAGTTCGGCCTGAGCAAGTCCGAACGCGACTCCGGAGCAACACACCCGCTGCTCTCGGACCGGCGCAACATCGTCGTCATCGCCGATGAGGCCCACCGCAGTCACTACGACAACCTGGACGGCTACGCCGCGCACCTCAAGAGTGCGTTGCCGCACGCGACCCTCATCGCCTTCACCGGGACCCCCATCACCGAGGGGGAGCGCGACACCCGCCGCGTCTTCGGCGCCGACATCGACGTCTACGACCTGCACCGGGCGGTGGAGGACGGCGCCACGGTCCCCGTGGTCTACGAACCGCGACTGATCAGCCTGGCGCGCCTGCCCGGCGTGGACGACGAGTCGCTCGACGATGCTGCGGAGGAGGCACTGAGCGGCCTCGACGCCGCGGACGCCGAACGACTCCAGCGGGCGGTGGCCAAGCTCGACACCGTCTACGGCGCCCCCGAGCGCATCCGCACCCTGGCCGCCGACCTGGTGACCCACTGGGAAACCCGCCGCGACGCCATGCGGCCCTTCCTGGGTGTCCCGGGCAAGGCGATGATCGTCTGCGCCACCCGATCCATCGCCGCGAACCTGTACCAGGAGATCGTCGCCCTCCGCCCTGACTGGCACTCCGATGCCGACGACACGGGCAAGGTCAAGGTGGTCTACACCGCCGATCCGGGCGACGAGGAGCACGTCACCAGGCATCTCCGGCGTCCGAGTGCGATCGCCGCGGTGAAGCAGCGGGTGAAGAACCCCGACGACGAGCTCGAGTTGATCATCGTCAAGGACATGATGCTCACCGGCTTCGACGCCCCGGCGCTGCACACGCTGTACGTGGACCGGCCGCTCAAGGGGGCGCTGCTCATGCAGACGCTGGCCCGCGTCAACCGCACCCTCCGTGGGAAGCAGGACGGGCTGCTCGTGGGCTACGCGCCGCTCACCGACAACCTGTCCAAGGCATTGGAGGAGTTCACCCGCGAGGCCCCGAAGGGCGGCGACCGGCTCGTCGGCCGCACCTCCGAGGAGGCCGCGCAGATCGTGCTCGACCTGCTCGCAGGCGTGCGTGAGCTCATCGGTGACGAGTGGAAGGCGCAGTGGCACGCCAACGCCAAGACCGGCTGGCGCGATGCGCTCCTCACCGTGGTCACCCGCCTCCGGTCGCCGGGCACACCGGGAAACCGCGACGACGACGACCCGCACGCGCGCCCTCTCGCCGACCGCTTCCGCGACCTGTCATCCAAACTCGCGCGGGCGTGGGCCCTGGCGGCGGGGAACGACGCCCTCGACACGGTCCGGCCCGAGGTGCGGTTCGTCGAAGAGGCCCGGGTCTGGATGCTCAAGCTCGACGCGCAACAAAGGATCGGCGCCGGAGAGCTGGTCCCGGACGAGATCAAGCGCATTCTCGGCGAGCTGATCGTCGACTCCGCCGCGAGCACCGGAGTCGTGGACATCTATCGCGAAGCCGGACTGCCGCTTCCGCGGTTGGACACGCTCACCCCGCAGTGGGTCGAGGAGGCGCAGAAACCCTCCAAGGCGCACCTGGCGATCGAGGCGCTCAAGGCGACGTTGCTGGAGGAGGCCGCGACGGTCACGCACGGCAACGAGGTACGGCGCAGGCTGTTCTCCGAGCGCGTCAACGAGCTGATGGTGCGGTACACCAATCAGCAACTCACGGCCGCCGAGGTGATCGCCGAGCTGGTCGAGCTCGCCAAGGAGGTCAGCGCGGAGGCCGACCGTGGGCAGCGCTTCGAACCGCCGCTGGAGAGCTACGAACTGGCGTTCTACGACGTGGTCGCGCTGAACGAGTCCGCGGTCGACGTCCTCGGCGACGACGTCCTCGCCGAGATCGCCCGCTCGATCGTCGCCACGATGCGTCGCGACATCCGCACCGACTGGACGGTTCGCGAGGACGTCAAAGCCAAGCTCCGCGCATCGGTCAAGCGGAGCCTGCGCAAACACGGCTACCCGCCGGACCAGCAGCCCGAGGCCATCCAGCAGGTCATGCAGCAGATGGAAGCCCTGGCGCCGCGCTACGCGGAGGAGATGGGACAATCTGTCACACATCGATCCCCGATAGTGCCGCTCTGAAAGGCTTCTTAGCCCCGCCGCTCGGCCACCCGTCCGATGAGGCGGGTTCCCGCGAGGAACGGAACCCGGGTGAACCGCTTGGAGTACCAGGTGAGTGTGCTCAGTGCGTCGGGGGTGATGACGAGGCGCCTGGCGTTGATGCCGCGGATGGACCGTGCGGCGACCTTCTCCGACGTGAGAGGCGTCTTGGACAGCAGCATCCGGGCGGTCTGGTCAGCTCTCGGATCATCCCCGGACAGTGAGTCTGCAAGGCCCGACCGGAAGAAGAGTGGGCAGATGACGGATGTGCTGATGCCGCGGGGCCTGAGTTCGGCATCGAGGGTTTCCGCCAACGCGACCGCCGCCGCCTTGGTCGCGTTGTAGGCGCCCATCTGGGGCGCGTGCACCAGACCTGCGGCGGAGGCGGTGATGACCACCCGGCCGCCTCGCCCGAGCTTCGGGACCAGCGTCTTGCACCCGCGGACCACGCCGAGCAGATTGATGTCCACGATGCGCTGCCAGCTCTCCATCGAGGTGGAGTCCAGCCTGCCGCCGACCGCGATGCCGGCGTTGTTGATGAGGATGTCGAGCCTGTCGACGGCGAGCGCGGCGGCGGCCCAGTCGTCATCGTTGGTCACGTCGAGCGTGAGGTAGCTCCACTGGCCGCTGAGTCCGCGCACCGCTGGTGGCGTCTCGGCATGGAGGTCGGTGAGGATGACCTCGTCGCCTGCGGCCAGGTACTCGCGGGCGAGCGCCAGTCCCAGCCCCGAGGCGGCGCCGGTGATGAAGACGCGGCGGGTCATCGGACGGCCTCCTGCGGGATCTGCGCGTCGAACGCCATGTCGCGACGCTGGTCACCGAAGGTCAGCTCGGGGATCTCGGCGAGGTAGTTCTGTACATATGTCCAGGGGCGGGCGGTGCCCTGTCGGGGAAACTTGTGCACCCCGCGTTGCACGTAGCCGGCGTCGAGGTCCAGGAGCGGGCGATCGCCCTTCACCTCGGGAGGGATCGGCGCGTAGATCTTCTCCCCGTTCCTCTCGCCCGCGCGCCACAGCTTGACCATGTAGCGGGAGACCATGTCCGCCCGCAGGGTCCAGGAGGCGTTGACGTACCCCACGGTGAAGCTGAAGTTGGGCACGCCGGCGAGCATCATGCCGCGGTAGGTGGTCAGGTCGGCGGGCTCGAGCTCGCGGCCGTCGATGCTCAGGGTTCCGCCGCCGAACGCCTCGAGTTCCAGGCCGGTGGCGGAGACGATGACGTCCGCCTCGAGCTCCACGCCCGAATCCAGGCGGATACCGCGTTCGGTGAACGTGTCGATGTGTCCGGTCACCACGCGCGCGCCCCGTTGCATCGCCCGGAAGATGTCCCCGTCGGGGGCTTTGCACACCCGCTGGTCCCAGGGCTTGTACGACGGGGTGAAGTGCTCGGCGATCTGCTCGCGGGAGATGTAGCGGCGTTGCAGGAGCCGCAGCCCCTGGGTGAAGGCCCAGGGGAACCGCTGAGCGACGAGATACTGGACCATGTCGCGAGCGCCGTGGGTGAAACGGGCGGCGCGGTACGCCGGTTGTGCCGGCAGCACGCGTTGCCACACGGCGCTGATGATGTCCTTCTCGGGGAGCGGGGCGACGTAGCTCGGGGTCCGCTGGAGCATCGTGACGTCGGCGCCGAGGTTCTCCAGGGCCGGGACGAGGGTGACGGCGGTGGCTCCGGAACCGATCACGATGAACTTCCGCCCCGCGTAGTCGACGCCTTCGGGCCATAACTGGGGGTGGATGATCTCGCCGGCGAACTCCTGTTCGCCCGGGAAGTCGGGTCGGAAGCCCTGGGAGTGCGAGTAGTAGCCGGACCCGTAGTGGACGCGGCGGGCCCACACCGTGCGCTCGGTGGAGCTCCCGCCCTCCGCCCGGACGCTCGTGACCTTCCACAGGCCCTTCTCGCTCTGCCAGTCCGCGTTCTGTATCCAGGACCCCAGATGCAGGCGCTCGAGGACCCCGCAGTCACGGGCGGTGTCGCGGATGTACTCCTTGATCTCCTCACCCTGCCCGAGCGTCGAGGAGTGAGGCCAGGGGCGGAACGGGAACCCGAACGTGGCCATGTCCGAGTCCGACCGGATCCCCGGGTAGCGGAAGGTGTTCCAGGTGCCGCCCAGGTCGTCCTGCGCGTCGTGGACCTCCCACGACCAGTGGGGGAACGTGGTGGAGACGTGGTGGGCCAGGTCGATGCCGGAGATGCCGGCGCCGACGATCAGGAGGTCCAGCGGGTTCTCGGGTGCGCCGGCCGGTGGGCGGCGGTCAGCAGAGGCTGTCATGCGGAGGACGATAGTCCCGATCCCGCCGAACAAGTTGCCGAAACGCGCCAAGAGGTTGCTCTATCGCGCCATGTGGCGGAGAGTTCTGAGGTGGCATACGTCAGATCGGCAGGCCTGAGGGGCGTCAGGGCGGTGATCGATGCGCTGGGTGGCGACGCCGACGACCTGGCCCGGCGCAGTGGGCTGCCGGGCGGCGCCCTCGACAGCGACGAGATCCTGGTGCAGGATCTCGCGATCGGCTTCCTCCTCGAGACGGCGGCCGTCGAGTTGCGCTGCCCCGACTTCGGCCTGCGGGTGGCGTTGCGTCAGGACCTCGGTCTGCTCGGCCCCGTGGCCGCGGCCATCAGGCACGCCCCGACCACCACCCGGGCGTTGGAGATGACCTCCAAGTACCTGTTCTTCCACGCCCGGTCGCTCGAGATCACGGTCGTCCCGGATCCGGAGGCGGACCCCGGTGTGCTGGGGGTGCGGTTCGGTTACCGGGACGACGCGGCCGCGCTGCCGCCCCAGGCGGTCGACATGGTCCTGCTCTTCCTGCACCGGTCCATGCTCGCCCTCCTCGGGGGGGAGTACGGACTGCTGTCGGTCGAGCTCCCGAACCCGCTCAACACGGTGCCCGCTCGCTACCGGGAGCTGTTCTCCGCCCCGGCGAGGCCACTCGCGTCGGCCGCGATGCTCCGCGTCCCCGCCGCGCTCCTCGGCCGGGAGATCACGGGCGGCGACCTGATGGCCCACGAGCTGGCTCTGAGCTATCTGGAACAGCACGGTCCCGCACGGGACCAGACGTACGCCGAGCGGACCAGGACCCTGCTCCTGCGGTCCCTCGACACGGGGACCTCGACCCTCGGCGACGTCGCCGCACTCCTCTCGGTCTCGCCGCGGACCCTGCAGCGGCACCTCACCGGTGAGGGCACGTCCTTCTCCGGGATCCGGGACGAGGTGCGGCGCGATGTGGCCGCCCGATTGTTGGCCACCACCGAGATCCCCCTCTACCAGATCGCCTCGGCCCTGGCCCTCGACGACGTGACGACGTTCAGTCAGTACGCGCGCCGGTGGTGGGGGGTCACGGCCAGGCAGTTCAGGGCCGACAGGAGGGGTCCGGGCGCCGTGGGTCGGCCCGCGATCGAACTTTCCTGACGAGTGTCAGCTGGACTCGCTATGATCCAGATCACACCGCCCCTGCGTCCCCGAGGACCCCCATGGCCGACACCGTTCGCGAACAACTCCGCCGTCACGCCGACTCCGACTCCCCGGCGATCCGCTACGAGGACCTGACCATCTCCTGGCGCGAGTACATCTCGGCCGCCGACCGTCGCGCCGGAGCACTCGACGCGATGCTCGACGACTCCCGACCCCGGCACGTGGGCACGCTCCTGGAGAACACCCCGGAGATGCTCTACGCGCTCGCCGCGGGCGCTCTCGGCGGCGTCGTCATCGCGGGTATCAACGCGACTCGTCGCGGTGAGGGGCTGGCCCGCGACATCAGGCGGGCGGACTGTCAGGTCCTGCTCACCGACTCCCAGCTCGCGCCCCTGCTCGACGGGCTGGACCTGGGCGATGTCAGTGTCATCGACACGGACTCCGACGAGTGGGCGGCCACGGTCGCAGCGTCGGAGCCCCCGGCCGATCCCCCGGTGGCCGATGCCGGCGACCCGTTCATGCTCATCTTCACCTCGGGGACGTCCGGGGACCCGAAAGCGGTGCAGGTCGGCAACTTCACGGTCACCATGTCGGGCGAGGCGCTCGCTCCGTCCTTCGAGCTGACCTCCGAGGACGTGCTGTACCTGTCCATGCCGCTGTTCCACTCCAACGCCATCATGAGTGGCTTCTCGCCCGCGATCGCCGTGGGCGCCACCATGGTGCTCGCCCGACGCTTCAGTGCGACCCGCTTCGGCGACGACATCCGCAGGTACGGGGTCACGTACATGAACTACGTGGGGAAACCGCTCGCGTACATCCTCGACACCCCGGCTCGCCCCGACGACGCGGAGACCACCCTGCGCGCGGCCTTCGGGAACGAGGCCGCGGCCAAGGACATCCCCGCGTTCGCCGAGCGGTTCGGCTGCACCGTGCGGGACGCCTACGGCTCCACCGAACTCGCGATCATCGTCGTCCGGACCGAGAACTCGCCGCTCGAGTCCATCGGCGAACCGTTCCCGGGGGTCGCGGTGTACGACCCGGTGACGGTCACCGAGTGTCCCCGCGCGATCTTCGACGACACCGGTGCGGTGGCCAATCTCGACGAGTGTGTGGGCGAGCTGGTCAACACCGAGGGAGCCGGCTTCTTCGCCGGCTACTACAACAACGAGCAGGCCACGTCCGATCGCATGCGGGACGGGATGTACTGGTCCGGCGATCTGGCCTACCGCGACGCGGACGGCAACGTGTACATGGCCGGTCGCAGCGGGGACTGGCTGCGGGTCGACGGGGAGAACATGGCCGCCGGGATCGTCGAGGAGATCCTCCTCCGGCATCCCGCGGTCTCCCGCGTGGCGGTGTACGGGCTGCCCGACCCCCGCGGCGTCGGCGACCAGCTCGCCGCGGCCGTGGTGGTCCGGCACGACAGCGAGCTCGAGCCCGCCGGGTTCGAGGAGTTCCTGGCCTCCCAGCCCGATCTCTCTCCCAAGGCGTGGCCGCGCTGGGTCCGGGTCTCCGATGCGCTCCCCACCACGGCGACCAACAAGATCCTCAAGAGAGCCCTGGTCGAGGACGGGGTCGGTGGCACCGCCGGCGGTGCCGACACCTGGTGGGAGCGGGAGGAGCGAGGCACGTCCTACTCGATCCTCGCCGACTCCCGCGCGGGTACCGCGGTCTGATGGACCGCGCCTGATGGTCTACGTCGTCACCCGCTTCGACTTCCGGGCGCCCGGCGCGGACGCGGCCGAGCGCCGGGACCGCTACCGGGCGGCCCTCGCCATGGCCAGGTACGCGGAGGAGTCGGGCCAGGACGCCGTCAACCTCTCCGAGCACCACGGCTCCGAGGACGACTATCTCCCGTCGCCGCTCATCGCTGCGGCGGCGGTGGCCGCGGTGACCGAGCGGATCCAGATCGCGGTGTGGGCCCTGCTCGCGCCGCTGTACGACCCGGTCCGGCTGGCCGAGGACATCGCGGTCCTCGACCACGTGGCGTCCGGGCGGGTGAGCTTCACCTTCGGGCTCGGCTACCGACCGGTCGAATACGCGATGCACTCCCGGGACTGGAAGGGGCGTGGGGCACGGCTGGAACAGCAGTTGGAGACGATGCTCGCGGCGTGGGCGGGGGAGCCTGTCGGCGACGATCCGGTCGACGGTTCGCCTCGGTCGCGCGTGACACCGAGACCATTCTCGGATCCGCACCCGCTGATCTTCCTCGGCGGCGCAGGCGCGGCCGCCCGTCGGGCCGGGCGCCTGGGCATGCATTACCAACCGCAGGTCAACGATCCGGAGCTCGCCGAGTTGTACCGGGCCGAGTGTCGCGCGAACGGGCATGAGCCCGGCCTCGTGGTGACCCCGGTCTCTGGTCCCGCCGCGGTATTCTGCGCGCAGGATCTCGACGAGTTCTGGGAGAGGTACGGCGGGTACCTCCTCGCCGACGCGGAGGCCTACCGTGCCTGGCAGACGGCCTCCGGTCGCAACTCCTTCGTCCACTCCGACGCCCGCTCGGTCGAGGACCTGCGCGCCGAGGGGGTGTACCTGGTGGCCACCCCGGACCAGCTCGTCGAGCGGGTCCGGTCTCGCGAACTGGGCCTGATCGCGGGCCACCCGATGTGCGGCGGGATGCCGATCGACGCCGCGTGGGAGTCGTTGCGACTGCTCGGGGAACGAGTGCTGCCGCACGTTCGGTGAGAACGCCGGGATCGGGGTCCGTAGTCTCGGGCGAATGGGAAACGACACGGCACTCAACGACACGGCACACGCCGTCCGGTACTGGTCCATGCCTGCCGCGCTGGGGGCGATGGGCGCGCTGCACTTCGTGGCGCCCCGACCCTTCGACGGGCTCATCCCGCCGGAGCTGCCGGGGAGCGCCCGGGCGTGGACCTACGGGTCCGGCGTCGCTGAGATGGCCGTGGCGGCACTGTTGGCCGTGCCCCGGACCCGGGCCCTGGGCGGGGCGG
>NZ_JAALEF010000519.1:0-10167 GCF_014145245.1 Dietzia sp. B44
TGACGGTCTCCGCGCGGCGGGCCTCGGCGAGATGCTCCCGCACGAGGCGTCCGATCCCGCCCCGCAGGCCGCAGGCGTCGCGGTCTGGTCGCGGTACCCGCTCTCGCCACCCGAGCGGGTCGCCGGATTCAGCCTGGGAGTCCTGCGCACGGACATGGCCGGCCCCGCGGGTCCGGTGACGGTGGTGGCGGCTCACCCCGTCGCGCCCGTGTTCGACGGTCCCGCCGCGGTCGAGGAGGCGGACCGTCTGAGGTGGTACCTCGGCGGGTTGCCCGGACCGGCCCCCGTGGTGGTGGGCGGCGACTTCAACGCCACCTGGGACCACGCCCGGTTCCGCGGACTGCGTGGGCTAGGGTACACCGATTCGGTCTCCGGCGGTGGCGACGGCTGGGTGCCCACGTGGCCAGCCGACGGGCGCGTCCCGCCACTGATCGGCATCGACCACGTGCTCGCGCGGGGAGCGTCGGCGGTGGGGGAGACCAGGACCGTCCGGGTGGGTGGCACCGATCACCTGGGCGTGATCGCGACGGTACGTCTTGCCGGGGACCGGGTCCGTTGACCTACGATGCGCACCATGAGTTCACGCATCCTGACAGCAGCGTCCGGCCTCGGTGCGGTCGCGCTCGCCGTGGTACTCGGAGGTTGTGGCGGGGCGACCGTGGAGGGGGAGGCGCCCGAGGTGGCCACGGAGTCCACCACGACGTCCGCCGCGTCGAGTACCCCGTTCGCCGAGGAGCGACCGGAGAAGCCCACCGGGCCCGTGACACCGCCCCCGCCGCCCGAGCCGCAGCCGGAACCGATGCCGGGGGAGCCCGCGCCGGAACCACGAGCGGACGACACCCCGGCGGCTGAGCCCGCTCCCGTCGCCCCCGGAGGCGGTGACTTCGTCGCGCTGCTGCAGAGGCAGGACGTCGCACTCCCCGAGGGCGTGGATCCGGTGGCCACCGCCGCGGAGGCGTGTGGCCGCTTCGACGGGGGCCAGCAGATGGACGAGGTCTCGGGGTGGCTCGGCGAGTACGGGCGGTTGGGCCCCGAGCAGCAGGGATTCTTCCTCGGCGCCGCCGTGGGTACCTACTGCCCCCAGAACTTCCCCAAGCTCGGCTGAGCCCGGCCGGTGTGAGCCCGGCGTCTCACATCCGGCTGTACTTGGCACGGCCCAGGGAGTAGACGCCGTACAACGCGATCCCGACGCCGGTCATGATGAGCAGGATCTGGCCGAACGGCTGCTCGCCGACCGTTCGCAGCGCGGCATCGAGTCCGCCCGCCTTCTCGGGATCCGCGGTCACGACCGCCGCGATCACCAGTCCGCCGAGGATGACCAGGGCGGCACCCTTGGCGATGTACCCGAGCTGACCGGAGACGACGATGGCCCGCCCGACGTGTCCGCCCCCGGTGCGTTCCAGGTCCTCGACGAACTTCTTGGTGGCGCCCTTGTAGACGTGATACGCGCCCACGCCGATGATCACGAGGCCCACCACGACGAGCGCGACCTTGCCCGGTGCGGAGCCGAGCAGTCCGGCGGTGGTACCGGACGCCGTCTCGGAATCCGAATCGGATCCACCGGAGGCGAACCGGGCGGTGGTCACGCCGAGAGCGAGGTAGACGGCGGCCTTGGCGCCCGCCTTGACCCTGTCCGAGGCCTCCTCCGATCCCAGGATCATCTCGATGACCTGCCAGAGACCGAGGGCGAGGAAGCCGATCGCGCCGACCCAGAGGAGGGCCTGGCCACCCGGTGCGGAGGCGATCTCGGCGAGGGCACCCGAGTTGGACGCCTCCTCTCCGCCCGATCCGGTCGCGATCCGGATGGCGATCCACCCGATGAGCAGGTGGAGGATCCCGTTCATGACGAAGCCCGCGCGGGCCAGCCACTCGAGGGCGGGATGGTCGACGGCGGAGCGGGCGGCGCCCTGAACGGAGCGAGGGGAACTGGGTGTCTTCATCTCAGCACTCTCCCACGAGCTCGGCTTCCCCACGACCTCGGCGGTTCACCACTCGATCTCGCCGAGGACGTCGTTCCGCCGACGGAGCTCGGCCAGCCGCTGTTCGGCCGCGCGGTGCTCCTCGGAGCGGCGGCGGGCCTGTTCGGCGAGTGCGTCCGCCTCGACCTCGGCCAGGAGGAGCTGGAGACGGTCCTTCTGTTCGCGCAGTGTCTCGACCGAGGTGTCCATCGCGATGAGCTTGCGTGAGCCCGCGCTGGCATGGAGGAACGGGTTCCGTTCGAGGATCAACCTCGCCTCCTCGGGGTCGAGCACCCGCGACAGCTTGAGCAGCACGGGGTAGCTCTCGCCGTCGCCGCCGGTTCCCGGTTCGTGATCCGGGTCCAGGGCGGCCGCGACCACCTTGAGTGGTCTGGCCCTCGGGGAGGCGCTCCGGAAGTCCACGTCGTCTGCGTCCACGAGCTCCCGACCCCTTCCGTTCCCCGCCTCCTGGCGTTCCCCGGTCCTGGGTCAACCGTAAACGCCCCGGCCACAGGGGCCGGGGCGTTTCAACGATTACGCGAGCTGCGGGATCAGCAGTCGTAGTACAGGTCGAACTCGTGCGGGTGCGGACGCAGGTTGACCGGGGCGATCTCCTTCTCCCGCTTGTACTCGATCCAGTTCTCGATCAGGTCCTCGGTGAACACGCCACCCGCGGTGAGGTACTCGTGATCGGCCTCGAGGCGGTCGAGCACCGCGGAAAGCGAGGTGGGGGCCTGCGGGATGTCGGCGGCCTCCTCCGGCGGGAGTTCGTAGAGGTCCTTGTCCACGGGGGCGTGCGGCTCGATCTTGTTCTTCACGCCGTCCAGGCCCGCCATCATCATCGCGGCGAACGCGAAGTACGGGTTGCCCGACGAGTCGGGACAGCGGAACTCGATGCGCTTGGCCTTGGGGTTGTTGCCCGTGATCGGGATACGGACACAGGCCGAGCGGTTGCGCTGCGAGTACACCAGGTTGATCGGCGCCTCGTAACCCGGGACGAGCCGGTGGTACGAGTTGATCGTGGGGTTGGTGAACGCGAGCAGGCTGGGCGCGTGGTGGAGGATGCCACCGATGTAGTAGCGGGCGACGTCCGACAGTCCCGCGTAGCCGGCCTCGTCGTGGAACAGCGGCTTGCCGTCCTTCCACAGCGACTGGTGGGCGTGCATGCCGGAGCCGTTGTCACCGAAGAGGGGCTTGGGCATGAAGGTCGCGGACTTGCCGTTCTTCCACGCGGTGTTCTTGACGATGTACTTGAAGAGCTGGATGTCGTCGGCCGCGTGCAGGAGCGTGTTGAACTTGTAGTTGATCTCCTGCTGGCCACCGGAGCCCACCTCGTGGTGGAAGCGCTCGAGCTCGAAGCCGGCGTTGGTGAGGTTGGTCGACATCTCGTCGCGCAGGTCGACGAAGTGGTCGTAGGGCGCCACCGGGAAGTACCCGCCCTTGGGGCGGACCTTGTACCCGAGGTTCGGTGAACCGTCGGCCTCGGACTCGGCTCCCGTGTTCCAGTTGCCGGCGATCGAGTCGACCTCGTAGAAGCCGTGGTTGGTGCCCGAGCCGTAGCGGACGGAGTCGAACACGAAGAACTCGGCCTCGGCACCGAAGAAGCAGGTGTCGGCGATGCCCGTGGAGATCAGGTACTCCTCGGCCTTGCGCGCGACGTTGCGGGGGTCGCGGCTGTAGGCCTCACGGGTGAAGGGGTCGTGCACGAAGCAGCTGATGTTCAGCGTCTTCGCCTTGCGGAACTGGTCGAGGCGAGCGGTCGACACGTCCGGCAGGAGCATCATGTCGGACTCGTGGATCGACTGGAACCCCCGGATGGACGAGCCGTCGAACGCCAGGCCGTCCTCCATCATGTCCTCGTCGAAAGCCGCGGCAGCGATCGTGAAGTGCTGCTCGGCGCCGGGCAGGTCGGTGAACCTGATGTCGACGTACTCGACGCCCTCGTCCTTGATGAACTTGATGACCTCGTCCGGAGTGGAGAATGCCACGATGTCGCTCCTCGTCTCTCTGTGCGACGGGCAACCGGTGCCGCCCGTCGTGCGGTGACCTCACGATATGGGCGAGGTGTTGCCCGGCCGTCAACCGAATGTTTCGGCAGTGTTACAGAGGCGGGCCGGGTGGTGTCCCTCCCAATAGGGGTCAGCCTAGTCAACCACTGCGGGGGAACGTCGACACGGGGATCGACCGGGCCCCGGTTACCCTGGGAACCATGCGTGAACTTGCAGGATCATGGCTGTCCGGCCCGACCTCGTCCGGCAACGAGCCGGAGCAGGCCTTCAAAGGTGAGCGGCTCGGGCTGCCCCGGTACGGCGAGGGCTCTCTCGCGCCGCTGGGGGTGCGTCTCGGCGCGCTACTGGTCGACTGGTTCCTGGCCTACGGGTTCGTGGGACTCGTCGTCACCCTCGGTGGACCGGGCCTGCTCGGAGGCGAGACGTTCTCCGCCGTGGCCAGTTGGGCGACTCCGCTGCTCTGGGGCCTGTCCGGCGTGGTGTGCGTCTGGCTCTTCGCCCAGACGCCCGGACAGGCACTCTTCGGGATCGGCACCGCACGGATCGACGCCGACGAGCGGGTCGGTGTCCTCCGTGCGATCGTCCGGGTCGCCTTCGTGTTCTTCCTGCTGCCTCCCCTCGTCCAGGACGAGGACGGCCGCGGCCTGCACGACAGGGCGACGGGTACGGCGCTCATCCGGACCCGGTGACCCCGGAGCTGGTCCCGGTGGCCCCGGTGGCCCCGGAGACGGATCCGGGGATCTGTTCGCGCTAACCCGTCGGCGCGGCCGGCGAGTGCGACCGGCGCGACCAGCGCGACCGGTGGGCGTGACGGGCTCCGGCCCCGGTCAGCCCCGTCGCCGGGCGCTGCGCTGCATGTTGCGGACCTTCGCGCCCTGGGGGAGCGGGCCCTTGGGCATCTGGTTCTGGATGCCGGTCTTGGTGCCCAGCGCACGCAACCGGGTGTCCAGGGCGTCGACCTTGGCGCGGTTGATGTTCATCGGGTAGCGGGTCAGGCGACGGTTGAGCTTGCGCAGTGGGACCTGTTCAGGGGTCGTCCCCTCCTCGTCGCCGACGATCAGCTCATAGATCGGGGTATCACCGACGACCCGGGCGACCTTCTTCTTCTCCTGCAGCATGAGTGGCTTGAGCCGGTGCGGCTGCCCCTCGCCCACGAGGACGATCCCGCATCGGCCGACCACGCGGTGCACGGCGTCGAAACTGGTCGTCGCCGCGACGGCCTGATTGACGCGCCAGCCCGATCGGAGCTGATCCAGTGCCCACGCCGCCGCACCGGGCTGTCCTTCGGCCTTCGCGAACACGGTGTTCTGGACGCGGCGGGAGAAGATCACCATCGCCAGCATCAGACCGGTGAGGACACCGAGTGGGAGCATCCACCACTCCCCGCCCCAGAGCGAACCCAGGAGGAAGAACGCGGCGGTGGAGAGGATCAACGCGCCGATCATCAGGGGCCACAGGAGTTTGTCCTGCTTGGACTGGATCTTCAGGGCCTCCCACATCTGCCCGCGCTGCGCTTTGCTCGCCTGCCGCCGTGCAGCCCGAGCCGCCTTCTTGTCCGCCTTGCTGACCTCGCTCTTCGCCATACCGTTCAGGATACGTGGCGGGGACCACCGTTCGGGAACCGCGGTTCGCCGCAGGGGTGGACAGGGCGAGCAGGACGGGTGGCGCGGCTGAGTCGGCCGGGCGGCCCGGCTGAGACGGCCGGGTCGGACGTGGGCCCGCGGGGGGTCAGGCCCGGGCGCGCGCCAGCACGGACGAGGCCTCCTGCGAGGCGGCGCCCCCGGAGGTCAACTGCGCGAGGTGCTGCGGAACCTCCTGGCCGCGGTGTTCGAGAGCCTGGACGTAGAGGCGACCGGCCCGGTACGAGGACCGCACCAGTGGACCGGCCATGACCCCGGCGAAACCGATCTCGCGCGCCTGGTCGGACAACTCCACGAACTCCTCCGGCTTGACCCAGCGGTCGATGGGATGGTGCAGCGGACTGGGCCGGAGGTACTGGGTGATGGTGAGGATGTCGCACCCCGCGGAATGCAGGTCGATCATCGCGTCGACGATCTCCTCCGTGGTCTCACCCATCCCCAGGATGAGGTTGGACTTGGTGACCAGCCCGAAGTCACGGGCAGCGCGGATCACTCCGAGGGACCGGTCGAACCGGAACGCCGGCCTGATGCGCTTGAAGATCCGGGGGACCGTCTCCACGTTGTGCGCGAGCACCTCGGGCCGGGACTCGAAGACCTCCGCGAGCTGATCCGGATCCCCGTTGAAGTCGGGGATCAGGTTCTCGACGCCGGTGTTGGGGTTGAGTTCGTGGATCTTGCGGACCGTCTCCGCGTACAGCCACGCGCCACCGTCGTCGAGGTCGTCCCGGGCGACGCCGGTGATGGTCGAGTACCGCAGGCCCATCTCGCGAACGGACTCCGCCACGCGCCGCGGCTCGTCCCGGTCGAGGGCACTGGGCTTGCCCGTCGCGATCTGACAGAAGTCGCAGCGTCTCGTGCACTGTTCGCCGCCGATGAGGAAGGTGGCCTCGCGGTCCTCCCAACATTCGTAGATGTTGGGGCAGCCGGCCTCCTCGCACACCGTGTGCAGGCCGCCGGTCTTGACGAGGCCCTTGAGTTCCTTGTACTCGGGGCCCATCGTGGCCCGGGTCCGGATCCAGGAGGGCTTCCGCTCGATCGGCGTCTCGGCGTTGCGGGCCTCGATGCGGAGCAGTTTGCGGCCTTCGGGAGTGACAGTCACGGCCGCCAGCCTACGCTCGAATCACCCCACGGGTAGTCGACCGTCGAGCGCCTCCACCACGTCGGAGGTGACCTGGTCGAGGACCTCCGAGACGGGGACGTCCCGTCCGAGTTCGGCCGAGAGGGACGTGACCCCGGCGTCGACGATCCCGCAGGGGACGATCCGCGAGTATGCATCGAGATCACAGTCGCAGTTGAGCGCGAAACCGTGCATCGTCACCCCGCGCTGGACACGGATCCCGATGGCGGCGATCTTGCGCTCCGGCCGGCCGTCACCGGCCGGACACCACACCCCGGACCGGCCGTCCACCCGGTCGACCTCCACCCCCATCCGGGCGCACGTGGTGATGAGGGCCTGCTCCACCCGGCGGACGTACTCGACCACGTCGATGGGGTCCGACAGGGCGATGATCGGGTACCCGACCAGCTGCCCGGGTCCGTGCCAGGTGATCCGACCACCCCGGTCCACGTCGACGACGGGGGTCCCGTCGACCGGGCGATCCGACGGCTCCGTGCGCTTCCCGGCGGTGTACGTGGCCGGGTGTTCCAGGAGCAGGATGGTGTCCCCGCGGGCTCCGTCGGCACGCTCCTGCGCGAGCGTTCGCTGCAGCTCCCAGGTAGGGGTGTACTCGACGGTGCCGAGGCGGCGGATCTCCGGCTCGACCGGATCGCGGCGCAGGGACAGACCGGTGTGGGACATGCCGTCCACTCTAGGCCGAAGGGTCCCGCAGACGACGAGGGGCGCCCTCCCGGAGGAGGACGCCCGTCGCGCTGTCGTCGGGACCTACAGTCCGAGGTCTCCCTCGAACTCGGCCTTCTGCAGACGGTCCTTGACCGTGGTGAGGAAACGACCGGCGTCCGCGCCGTCGATGAGACGGTGGTCGTAGGTCAGCGGCAGGTAGCCCATCGACCGGATGGCGATGGACTCGCCGTCGTCATCGGCGTCCACCACGGGGCGCCGCACGATCGCGCCGGTCCCCAGCATCGCCGCCTGCGGCGGCACGAGGATCGGGGTGTCGAACAGTGCACCCTCGCTCCCGATGTTGGTGATGGTGAACGTGCCCCCCTGGAGGTCGTCCGGGGTGAGCTTGGACGCCCGCGCCCGCTCCGCCAGGTCGATGATCGCCTTGGCGAGCCCCGGGATGTCCAGGTCCTGGGCGTCGCGGATGACCGGTGAGAGCAGCCCCGCCTCGGTGTCCACGGCGATGCCGAGGTTCACCGAACCGTGGTAGGTGATCTCGTTGGTGTCCTCGTCGTACGACGCGTTGACGTTCGGGTGCGAGACCAGGGCCTCGACCACCGCCTTGGCGTAGAACGGCAGGTAGGTGAGCTTGACGCCGTGCTCGTCCGCGAACCGGCTCTTGGTCCGGGCCCGCAGTTGCGCGACGCGGCTCATGTCCACCTCGAAGACCTGCGTGAGCTGCGCGCTGGTCTGCAGCGACTCGCGGGTCTTCTTGGCCGTGATCTTGCGGATCCGGTTGGCCTTCTTGGTGGTCCCGCGCAGCTCGGCCAGTTCGGGTCGGACTCCGGCCCTGGACGGGCCGCCTGCCGGGGCCTTCTTCTCCGCGGGGGCCTCGGTGCCGCCCTCGGCGCCACCCTCGGCCGCGGCGAGGACGTCCTGCTTACGGATGCGTCCGCCGATCCCGGTGCCCGTGACGGAATCCAGGTCCACGCCGTGCTCCTGCGCGAGCTTTCGCACGAGCGGGGTGACATAGGGGGAGGTACCGGAGGCGGAGCCCGTGGCGCCGCCCTCGTTCTCCGCCCCGTTCTCCGCCGCGGCGAGCACGTCCTGCTTGCGGATGCGCCCACTGGCCCCGGTGCCCTCGACGGTCTCGAGGTCGACACCCTTCTCCTCGGCGAGCGTCCGGACCAACGGGGTGGGGGACGGCGAGGTGCCGGACTTGGCGGCCTCCGCCGGTTCGGCCCGCTCGCCCTGCGCGCCCGAGGATCCCGGGCCGTCGGCCGTGTCCGCGGACTTCTCGGCCTTGGCGGCGGCCTTCTTCGCCGCCTTCTTCTCGGTCTTCGGGGTCCCGCCCGCGGCGTCGTCCTGCTCCGCAGCGCCGGCAGCGTCGGTGGCATCGCCCTCCGCCTGCGCGGGGGCGTCATCCGGACGGGTGGACTCGGCGGCGTCGGACGTTCCCTCGTCGGCGGGCTCGTCGTCCTGGTCGGAGGAGTCGCCGTCGCCGATGACGGCGAGGACGGCACCGACCTCGACGGTCTCGTCCTCGTCGGCGACGATCTTCTGCAGGGTGCCGGCGACGGGGGAGGGGATCTCGGTGTCGACCTTGTCGGTGGAGACCTCGAGTAGGGGCTCGTCCATCTCGACGGTGTCGCCCACGGCCTTGAGCCAGTTGGTGATGGTGCCCTCGGTGACGGATTCGCCGAGTTCGGGCATGGTGACCTCGGTGCCCTTGCCGCCCGAGCCCTTGCCGCCCGAGCCGCCGGAGGACGTCGCGGGCTTCTCGGCGGGTGCCTCGTCGGCCTCCGCGGAGGTGTCGGCCTCGTCGGCATCGTCATCGGAGTCGTCGTCGACATCGTCGTCGGAGGACTCCTCCGCCGGCTCGTCGGCGTCGTCCGATCCACCGGAACCGTCGTCGATGACCGCGAGTTCGCCGCCGATCTCGACGGTCTCGTCCTCGTCGGCGACGATCTTGGACAGCGTGCCCGCGGCGGGCGACGGGATCTCGGTGTCGACCTTGTCGGTCGAGACCTCGAGCAACGGCTCGTCGACCTCGACGGTGTCCCCCTCCTTCTTGAGCCAGCGGGTGACGGTGCCCTCGCTGACGGATTCACCGAGAGCCGGCATCTGTACGGAGAAGGCCATGGTGTCGTGACTCCTCAAGAGTTCTGGGCGCTGCCCGCCGGCGCGATCCGCACCCGCGTGAGCGGCGACATGGTGGTGGGCTATCGATTCTTCGAGACGACCCGGGACGGAACCACTGTGGCGGCCCGCCCGGACGATCGACCCCCATTGTGCCCTGTGCCACCTACCGGTGTCGGCGGACGCTCCGATCCCGGCGTCTGTGGGCGCCCGATCCGCCCGGCGGCCGCGCCATCACCGGTGCTCGGGCTCGGTACGATCGATTCGGCGTAGACGGCCCCACCCCGGACGGGGGGCCGACGGGAGGAGACCGACAGTGGCGATCCGCGATCTTTTCCGGCGGCGGCAGACGCGGATCCCCGCGGATCCCGCCGACCTCGCCCACTTCCGATCCTGGTGCGAGACCCGGGTGGGGATCGAGGCGTACCTGGAGCCCGAGACCCTCGTGTCGGTGCCCGGGCTCCTCCTCGTCGCGTTCGACGGCGAGTGGACGCGACGCCCGGTGGGGGACGTGGCCACCGCGCGCAAGCTCGCCGACGAGCTCAAGATCCCCCTCTACGACGCGATGGAGACCGGGTACCCGGACCGGATGCGGCTCTTCGAGGAGGTCCGCATCTCCCGCGAGCGCAAGGAGAGGGCCC
>NZ_JAALEF010000519.1:10217-11429 GCF_014145245.1 Dietzia sp. B44
CGGAGCCGACGAGGCCTGACCGGCCGCGGACGGGTGAGCCGCCCGCGGACGGGTCAGCCGGCCGCGGCGATGTCCTCGAGCACCGCGAGCATCGTCCGGACGGGGACACCGGTCCCGCCCTTGGGCAGGTAGCCCTCGGCGCCGCCGTCGTTGTAGGCCGGGCCCGCCACGTCGACGTGGGCCCACTCGACGCCCTCGGCGACGAACTCGGAGAGGAACAGGCCCGCGGAGAGCATGCCTCCCCAGCGGTGCGGGGTGACGTTGGTCAGATCCGCGACCTGGGAGTCGAGGCCGTCGCGGAGCTCCTCGGGCAGCGGCATCGGCCAGCCGCCCTCGCCGACCCCCCGGCTGAGCTCGGCCACCCGGTCTCGGAACTCCTCGGTGCCCATGACACCGGGGGACTTCTTGCCCAGTGCGACCATCTGCGCCCCGGTGAGCGTGGCGGTGTCGATGAGGTGGGACGGCGAGTCCTCGCACGCGCGGACGATGGCGTCGGCCAGGATCAGCCGCCCCTCGGCGTCGGTGTTCTGCACCTCGACCGTCGTCCCGCCGTACATGGTGAGCACGTCGCCGGGCCGGTACGCGGTCGAGGACGGCATGTTCTCGGCCATCGGGACGGTCGCCACCACGGTCAGGTCGAGACCGAGCCGGGCGGCCAGGATGACGGTCGCGACCACGGCGGCCGCACCGCCCATGTCCATCGTCATCTGCTCCATGCCCGCGGCCGGCTTGATGGAGATGCCGCCGGTGTCGAAGGTGACGCCTTTGCCCACCAGGGCGACGGGCGGCCGGTTCTCGTTGCCCCGGTGGGTGAGTCGGACCAGGCGTGGTGGCCGGGACGACCCGCCGCCCACGGCCAGGATGCCGCCGTATCCACCGTCGGCCAGGTCGGCCTCGTCCATGATCTCCACCTCCAGGCCCGCGGCGGCGGCGAGCTCGGCGGCGCGGTCCGCGAAGGAACCGGGGAAGAGCAGGTTGGGTGGGGTGTTGACCAGGTCGCGGGCGAGGCCGACGCACTCGGCGATGGTGGCGGCACGGGTCACCGCGTCCTCGCCGCCCTCCGCGACGAACACCTTCACGGTGTCCGCCTTGTCGTCGTCGTCGTTCTTCGCCGTGACCTTGGCCGGCCGGAACGATCCCAGCGCAGCCCCCAACGCGACCGCCTCGGCGCGCCCGGCGTCGAGCAGGACCAGTGCGGCGCCCAGCCCACGG
>NZ_JAALEF010000056.1:0-5278 GCF_014145245.1 Dietzia sp. B44
ACCGGGGCCGCCGGCGGCCCCGCGGGTGCGGGGTCGCTCCGGCTCGTCGCGGTCACCTGCATCGGTCAGTTCTGCTCCGCGGCGGCGATGATGTCCGGGACCACGTTGTCGAGCGCCCAGGGCAGGCTGAGCGGCGACGCCGCCGAGATGGACAGCACCTGCTGCTCGTCGGTCTGCACCACCATCCGGCCCGCCTCGACCGCGGGGATGCGACCCAGCAGCGGGTCCGCCTCGATCGCGGCGCGCACGTCGGGCGACGCCGCGTAGGTGACCAGGATGTCCGAGACGAGATCGTCGGCCCGCTCGGGTGACCAGGTGACGGCGAACTGGTCGGCGGCGCCGGTCGAGGCCTCGGAGACGACGGGGGCCTGCACCATCCCCAGCTGCTCGAGGAATCGCGGTCGGTTGTCCACGTCGGTGAACGCGTAGATCTTCTCGGCCGCGTCGGGATCCACCGTGCCGTAGATGAAGGTCGTCCCCCGGACGCCCGGGTGATCGTCGGCGACCTGGGCGATCCGGTCCTCCACCTCGTCGATGAGCTCCTCCGCCCGCTCCGAGCGGCCGAGCGCCTCGCCGATGAGGCGGGTCGAGTCCTGCCAGGGCGTACCGAAGGCCACGTCGCCCTCGGGCATCGCGATGGTGGGGGCGATCGTGGACAGGGTCTCGTACTCCTCGGCGGTCATCCCGGAGTAGGCACCCAGGATGACGTCGGGTTGGAGCGCGGCGATGGCCTCGGTGTTGATGCCGTCCGTCTCCGAGTACAACTCCGGCATCTCGCCGCCCACCGACTCCAGTTCGGCGTCGAACCAGTCGGTGGATCCACCGGCGTTGCCGCCGAACGAGTTCCGCGGCATGCCCACCGGAACCACTCCCAGCGCCAGCGAGACATCCGCGTTGACCCAGGAGATCGTGGCCACCCGCTGGGGCGGTTCGGTGATCTCCGTCTGCCCGTACGCGTGGGTGATGGTGCGGGGGAACTCCCCGTCGCGCTCGACGTCGGTCGCCGTGGCCGGGTCCTGCGATCCACCCACCGAGCCCGTCGTGCACCCGGCCAACACCGCCAGTGTCGCGAGGAGCGCGGCCAGGAGCAGCACGACCCGTGCGCGATCGGGGGCGTCGACCGCACGGACACGGGATCGGACGGTGAGTGGACTCATGGGGTCTCCGATGGGATCAAAGCCGCTTAGGCTTGGCTTACCTTATCGGGGCAACAGTAGAGCGGCGGGGCGAAGAAACACAAGACCGTACTCTCGGATTCCCACTTCACCTGAGCCACAACGTGATTCATGTCACCCTTGTGTTGATTAGGCTAGCCTACCCTCTTAGCGTTCGCCGGTACGCTGGGGACGCTCGACAAGGCCCTGGTGGAGGTGCGTGCGCTCTACCTCGACCACGCCGTGGGGTACCACCACCCCCGCTACCTCTCGCACCTCAACTGTCCGGTCACGATCCCCGCGCTGGCCGCCGAGACGCTCGCCACCTCCGTCAACACCGCGGTGGAGACGTGGGACCAGGGCACCTCGGCGTGCCTGATCGAGCAGAGACTCGTCGACTGGGTCGCCGACCTGATCGAGTTCGACAGGCCGGATCGGGTCACGCCGGACGGCGTCTTCACCACCGGCGGATCGCAGTCCAACCTCCAGGGGCTGTTCACCGCTCGCGAGGATCGACTCTCCCGCCCCGGCCCCGGGGGGACCACGCCCGCGGACCGTTGCGCCCGTCTGTCCCGACTGCGGATCGTCACCGGCGAGCACGCCCATCTCAGCGTGGTCAAGGCCGCGCGTCTACTCGGCCTGGCGCCGGACGCGGTGATCGTCCTCCCCGGGGACGGCGACCGCATGGACCCCGCCACCCTCGACCGCGCCCTGGCATCCGTGGCGGACGCCGGTGACGAGGTCGCGGCCGTCGTCGCCCTGGCCGGCACCACCGACCACGGCGCGATCGACCCGTTGCGTGAGATCGGACTGGTCTGTCGCCGTCACGACGTCTGGTTGCACGTGGACGCCGCCTACGGCGGCGGGTTGCTGGTCTCCCCCACCCGCCGCGATCTCCTCGACGGGATCGGGCTGGCCGACTCGGTGACCGTCGACTTCCACAAGACCTTCTTCCTGCCGGTGGCCGCATCCGCTCTTCTCCTGCGGGACGGCTCCGGCTTCCGCCACTCCACCGTCAGCGCCGACTACCTCAACCCCGCGGACGGTGACGATCACGCCGTGGACAAGTCCCTGCAGACCACCCGCCGCTTCGACGCGTTGAAGCTCTGGATGACGCTGCGCGTACTCGGCGCCGACGGGATCGGCCGCATGCTCGACGACGCGATCGACGTGGCCCGGCGGATCGGTTGGACCATCGACTCCGAGCCCGACCTCGAGCTGGTTCGAAGGCCGGCACTGTCGACCGTCCTCTTCCGCCCCCGGCCCGAGGGGTGTGACCCCGACGAGTCCGACGCCCTGGTCCGTCCCGTCAGGGACGCGCTGTTCGCCGAGGGACGGTCGGTGGTCGCGGCGACGGTGGTGGACGGCAGACCGTGCCTCAAACTCACGATCCTGGACCCGGAGCTGTCCGACCGGGACGTGGCGGCCGTGCTCGCCGACGTCCGCGAGGCCGCCCGGTACCTGGCCGAGGGGATGCGCCAGGCCACCACCGCGGGGGTGATGTCATGAGCGGGAAGATCCACGACCTGCTGGGGGTGGGCATCGGTCCGTTCAACCTCGGGCTGGCGTGCCTCGCCGAACCGCTGGAGATCGACGCCGTCTTCCTCGACTCCCGCGAGGGCTTCGCGTGGCACCACGGACTCATGTTCGACGACGCGACCATCCAGGTGCCGTTCCTCGCCGATCTGGTCACGCTGGCCGACCCCACCTCTCCGTACTCGTTCCTGTCCTATCTCAAACAGGTGGGCCGGTTGTATCCGTTCTACATCCGCGAGAACTTCCAGCCCCTGCGCGCGGAGTACGACGCGTACTGTCGCTGGGCCTCCGAGCGGGTGGGTGGACTCCGGTGGGGACGGCAGGTGGTGGACGTCCGGCGCGAGGCGGCACAGGGCGCCGGGGGCGGGCCGGACGGGGGGAACGGAGGGACCGACGACGACGAGGACGGGCCCGTCTACCGGGTCACCGCGATCACCTCCGACGGCACGGAGACCTACCGCGCCCGGCACCTCGCACTGGGGATCGGCACCACCCCGTGGTCGCCTGTCGACACGGACTCGCTCGACGGCGCCTCCCCACACGCGGGCCGACGGGTCGCGCTGCACGCTGCCGACTACCTGCACCGGCGCGAGGAGCTGCTCGGGTTGGACTCGGTGACCGTCGTGGGCAGCGGCCAGTCGGCCGCCGAGATCTTCCACGACCTGGTGGCGACGTCCGGGCACTCCGGCCCCCGCGTGGACTGGATTACCCGGTCCCCCCGGTTCTTCCCCATGGAGTACACCAGGCTCACCCTGGAGATGACCTCCCCGGAGTACATCGACCACTTCCACGGTCTCGACGCCGGCACCCGGGACCGGTTGCTGCGCGAGCAACGGTCCCTCTACAAGGGCATCGACGCCGAGTTGATCAACGAGATCCACGATCTTCTCTACCGCCGGTCCGCCCACGGACTGGACACCGGGTTGCTGGTGGCCGCGACCGCCCTGGACGGGGCCACCGTAGACGAGTCAGGGATCCGCCTGGACCTGCACTGCAACGACACCGGCCGGGCCTGGCAACACCACACGGACGGTCTGGTGATGGCCACCGGCTACTCCGCCACCGCTCCGCGGTTCCTCGACGGGATCGCCTCGGAGATCGACTGGGAGGACCCCGGACCCGGGCGGGCCGGCGCGGGCAGGCCCCGTCGCTACCGCGTGGCCCGCGACCACACCATCGACCTGGCCCATCGGCGTGTCCATGTGCAGAACGCCGAGGAGCACACCCACGGGCTCAGCGCCCCGGACCTGGGGATGGGGGCGATGCGCAACAGCATCATCCTGCGGTCCGTCACCGGTCACGAGGTCTACCCCGTCGAATCACGCATCGCGTTCCAGCGGTTCGGCGCCCCGGCCCGCGAGTCCTGCCCCACCCGGGAGACCGATCCGACCCGAGCCGGGACGTCCGCCGTGCGCCACTCCCCCGCCGACCAGCAGGCCCAGGAGGCCCGATGAACCATCACACCGTCAGTACCCCCGCCGGGCTCGTCTCGCTCTCTTCCCTCTCCACGGACGCCGATACCGTCGGGACCCTCCACGCCTGGCTCTCGCACCCCGGGTCGGCGTACTGGGGCATGCGGCACATGGCGCCCGAGCAGATCTCGGCGTTCTTCCGCGACTGGCAGAGCAGCCCACACCGGCAGGTCCACATGGTGCGCATCGACGGACTGCGAGTGGGGTTGGCGGTGTACTACGACCCGGCCGCGGTCGAGCTCGACGGCTCGTACCCGCACGAACCCGGGGACCTGGGTATGCACCTGCTGGTCGCCCCCTCGCGGACGCCCGTGCCGGGCACCACGGCCGCCGTGATCGGCGCGATCTGCGAGACCGCCTTCGGTCCGCTGGGCGCCCGACGCGTGGTGGTGGAGCCGGACATCCGCAACACCGCCGTGCACCGACTCAACGCCCGTGCCGGCTTCCGGGAGGGCGGGGCGGTGGAACTCGCCGACAAGACCGCCCTGCTCTCCTTCTGCGACGTCGGGGACTTCCGGGCCTCCGAGATCGGCCGGACCACACGGGCCGTGTCGTCGTCACCCCCGTCGTCCGGTGCCGTGCCCCACGCGCACCTCACCGGTCACGCGATGCGGCGGGCCCACCGTCACCTGTGCGCCAAGGCCCTGGCCGAGTTCTCCCACGAGCGACTCGTCTCGCCTCAGCCCACCGCGGACCCGGACGTGTACGAGGTGCGCGCGGCTGAGGAGAGGTGGCTGTTCCGCGGGCGGGTGCTGCCCCTGGAGCACTGGGTGGTGGACGAGGGTTCGCTGCGCCGGGAGGTCGCCGGCGAGCCGGTCGAACCCGACGCCCCGGCCCTCATCACCGCGCTGGCCCCGGTGCTCGGTATCCCCGCGTCACTCGTGGGCGTCTATCTGGAGGAGATCGCCGCGACCCTCGGGTCCGCCGCGTTCTGTCTGCACCACCGCGCCCGCCCCGTGCAGGAACTGGCCGGTGCCGACCTGCAGGAGGTCGAGGCCGCGATGACCGAGGGGCACCCGGGCTTCGTGGCCAACAACGGGCGCATCGGACTAGGGCTGACCGACCGACACCGCTACACCCCGGAGGCTCCCGCGACGGTACGTCTGGTGTGGCTCA
>NZ_JAALEF010000056.1:5323-7241 GCF_014145245.1 Dietzia sp. B44
ACCTCGCCACCGTGACCGGACTGGAGGAGAACGAGCACTACCGTCGGGAGTTCGACGGTGACGACCTCGACCGGTGCGACACACGACTTCGGGAGCTGGGCCTCGATCCGGACGGGTACCGCCTCATTCCCGTCCACCCGTGGCAGTGGGAGCACAAGATCGCCGTGGCGTTCGGCCCCGACCTGGCCCGCCGCGACCTCATCCACCTGGGCGAGTCCCGCAGTGAGTACCGCCCGCAGCAGTCCGTACGCACGTTCTTCGACGTGACCCGTCCCGAGCGCGGGTACGTCAAGACGGCACTGGCGGTGCAGAACATGGGCTTCACCCGCGGACTGTCTCCTCGGTACATGCGTGACACCCCGGCGGTCAACGACTGGGTGGCCGGTCTGGTGGCCGGGGATCCCGTGCTCCGGGCACTCGACTTCGGAGTCCTGCGCGAGGTCGCCGCCGTGGGGTACACAGGCGACGCCTACCACCGCGCAGCGGAGTCCGGCGTCTCGGACGAGGGGCCGCACACCAAGATGATCGCCGCCCTGTGGCGTGAGAGCCCGGTGCCGCGACTGGCGGAGGGCGAGCGGGCCTTCACGCTGGCCTCACTACTGCACGTCGACCTCCACGGGTGCCCCCTCGTCGTCGAACACCTGGAGCGGTCAGGGGCGGACGCCCGCACGTGGCTCCGCGCGCTGCTCGACGCCTACGTTCTGCCGGTGGCCCGCTGTCTGCTCGCGCACGGGTTGGTGTTCATGCCCCACGGTGAGAACGTGATCGTGGTGATCGGCCCGGACAACCTGCCGCGCCGGGTGCTGTTCAAGGACATCGGCGAGGAGGTGGCCGTGGTGACCGACCGACCGCTGCCCGAGGGGATCGAGCGGATCCGGCACCTCGTGGACGCCGAGACGGCCGCGTTGAGCATCCACACCGACGTGATGGACGGGGTACTGCGTCACCTCGCCGCGATCCTCGACGAGTCCGGGGTCCTGCCGGCAACGGAGTTCTGGGACGAGACCCGCCGGTGCCTGCTGGCGCTGGCCGGCGACGGCGACGGCGACGGCGACATCGACATCGACGTCGACCGGACTGAGGTCGACGAGGCGACCTGGCAGGCGCTGTTCGCGCCGCGGTTCAAACACTCGTGCCTCAACCGCCTGCAGTTGCGCGACACCCGGCAGATGGTGGATCTGACCGATCAGGCGGGATCGCTGCAGTTCGCGGGCACCCTCGCCAATCCCCTCGCATCGAGCCCGACCGACCCCGCGGGTCGCGCGGGTCGCGAAGAGCGTTCCGAACACGTCGGCCGAGAAGCAGGTGTGCGGAACGCTCTTCTCGATGACGGAGCCCGCAGCGTGTCGTAGCGTCACTGGGATGAACGGGCGGGAACTCCAGAAATGTGCGGCGATGCGGGCACGCGAACTACCGGCGTCGACCCTGGAGTTCCCGTTCGGGCCGGACGTCGACGTCTACAAGGTCCGCGGCAAGGTGTTCATGATCCACACCGTTGTCGACGACGAGCCCCTCGTGGTGATCAAGGCATCACCCTCGGACGGCCTCGCCCTCCGTGACGCGCACGCCGACATCACCCCCGGCTACCACATGGACAAGAGGCACTGGATCTCACTGCACCCCGGGGGGAGCCTCGGCCCCGACGTGGTCGAGGAGTTGGTCACGGAGTCCTACCGACTCGTGGTGGCCGGGCTCCCCAGCGCGCAGCGACCGGTCGAGCCGCACGCCTTCGGGCGCGGGCAACGCTGATCCGGCTCAGTTCACCGGAGCGGTCTCCGGCGAACCCTCGGGCGACACCGAGGACCCGGTGATCGAGCCGAGCCGCTCCTCGCCCAGCGAGCCCTCCACGGCGTCGGTCGCCGAGTCCGTGTTGACGGCTCCGGCCAGCGAGTCGCCCACCACGGGCACCCCGCCGATG
>NZ_JAALEF010000056.1:7277-13754 GCF_014145245.1 Dietzia sp. B44
TCGACCGACCCCGGGACGTCCCCGCGCATCAGGAAGTCGACGGACTCCGCGACGGGCTTGACGACCATGCACACGACCCCGATGGGCGGCAGCGGGATGCCCGCCAGGTTGGCCGCCGTGCCGGCCACGGTGCCGACGCCACAGACGGCGCTGGCGACGGAACCGACCGGACCGGAGGTGTAACCGGGCAGCGAACCGGTGACGGAGGCCGGAAGCAGGTCGCCGGCGGAGCCGAGGCCGCCGCCGGTGTCCGCATCGGTGCCCGTTCCGGCGGACCCGGTGAGCGACGACGAGTCGAGGGCGCCCGACGACAGGCCGTCTGCGCTCTGGGCTGCGGCGGCGCCGGTCGAGAAGACGAGAAGTGCGGCGGCCAGCGCACCGGCGCAGGCGATGGATCTGGTCACAGTGATCTCCGAGCATGACGGGGGCGCGAGCCCCACGATGAGTTAAGGATTCTTGAGTCCATCACATATACGTCACGAGCGGGGCGGTGTTACGTCACGACCACCCCGTCGACACGTCACGACCACCACGTCGTCGCGTCACAACCTCCGCCCTGATGCCGTCCGCCCGCCCGGCGCCGGTCCGCACCGTTCGCGGGCGCGATGAGGGAGAGTGGAGCCATGACCGGGATCCCGACCACCCCCGCCGACCATTCGCTGGCAGACGTCATGCCGTCGATCGCCGCCTCGCTGGGCCTTGACCTCCGCAACCCACTGGCTCTCCCGCCCGCGCGGGATGCGGTGCTCGTCCTGGTCGACGGCCTCGGCGCCGAGCTCATCCGGCAGCACGCCGACGTCGCCCCCACCCTCTCGGCGATGACCACGCGGATGATCTCCGCGGGGTTCCCCGCCACCACGGCCACGAGTCTGACCAGCCTGGCGGTGGGAGCGCCGTGTTCCCGCCACGGGATCGTCGGGTACAGCTTCGCGCTCCCGGACGAGGGTGCAGAGACACCTACCGTCTTCAACTCGCTCCGGTGGACCACGGGGTCGGCGGAGGGGCCCTCCGCACTGGACCGGTTCACTCCCCGTGAGGTGCAGGTGCTGCCGAGTCTGCTCGAACTGCTCACCGAGGAGGGGGTCGACGTCACCTACGTCATGCGCGAGGACTTCCGGGCATCCGGACTCACCCGCGCCGCGTTCCGGGCGGAGGGCGAGTACCGCCCGGCGATCTCACTGCAGGAGATCCGCGAGGCGATACTCGGTGTCGTCGCCGCTCCCTCGACGTCCAGACGGTTCGTCTATTCCTACTTCGGAGACCTCGATCTCATCGGGCACATCCACGGTCCGGGCTCCCCGGAGTGGGTCCAGTCGTTGCGCGAGGTGGACGCCTTCGTCGCCGACCTGGCGACGGATCTGCCCCCCGACTGCGGGATGCTCGTCACCGCCGACCACGGCATGGTGGTCGCGGAGACCGTGATCGATATCGATGCCACCCCGTCGCTCCTCGCGGACGTCGAGGCGGTCGCCGGCGAGGCCCGGGTACGGCACGTGCACGCACGGGCCGGGTCGGAGTCGGCGGTGTTGGCCGCCTGGCGCGAGGAGTTGGCGGGGCACGCGCGGGTGCTGAGCCGGGAACAGGCGCTGGACGAGCAGCTGTTCGGGCCGGGCCGGGAACATGCTGACCGTCTGGGTCACGTCGTCGCGGTCGCCACCGGCGGCGTCATCCTCGCCCGCACCCACCACGAGAAGATGGAGTCGGGCCTCCTCGGTCATCACGGGGCCAATACCGCGGCAGAGCAGCACATCCCACTCATCCTGCGGTGAGCCGCGGCCTGTTCAGCAGGTGACCAGCGTCGACGGGTCGCTGGTGGAGTCCAGCCAGCGACCGTAGGCGGGTGGCCCCATTGCTCGCACGTCTGCGCACAGCTCCTGCCGGGAGTACCCGGAAGCACGGTAGACGGCATAGATGACGTTGCCGTTCTCATCCCTCGCGCGCAGCGATGGGCACGCCATGTCGGTGCGTAAGTAGGACGCACCCGGGTTCCGCGCCAGTGCTGCAGCGATCTCCTGCGCGTACTCACCCGGGGTGACGGCAGAGTACAGGACCACGATCCCCCGGCCATCGCACGCGGGGCGGGACATCGGGACATTCAGTCCCAGATCGCCGGTCGGTGCGGCCGAGGACCGGCAGTCGTCCAGGACCGCGGCGATCTCGGCGGGCATACCGTCGGCCTCCGCCTCCTGACGGCACGTTGTGGACGGGATCCCGGTGTATCGGTTCCAGCTCCCATCGACACGGCTCACTATGTACTGCGTATCCCCGGCGGGTTCGCCCTGCGGTACGAAGACGTGCGCCAGTGCCCACGCCCCCGCGCACCGGTCCACGTTGACGTTCCGACGGGCGATACCCGCCTCCCTCGCGATCTCGTCCGGGTCGCAGTCGGAGGTCCGTGCTGATGGAGAAGCGGTTGCAGCTGGCATCGTCTCAGGGACGGGGGACCCCGTAGCCGGTTCCACGGAGGTCGTCGTCGGCTCTGGCACCGCACCCGGTTCGCCGCCGTCCGAGGCGACGAGGTAGCCGGCCGCGCCGGCGAGGACGACGAGCAGCACCACGATGAGCCCACCCATCACCCACATGAGGCCGTTGCGAGAGCGAGCCTGTGGACCCGTTCCGTAAGCCTCCTGCCCCCACCCCCCGTCGTTGCCTCGGTGACCGTCCCAGCTGGAACCGTCCCAACCGGAGCCACCTGACGGATTGCTCATAGTCACCACCATCGACACTGCCGACGAGTCGGCCTACGTCCGGAGAATGA
Organism: Dietzia sp. B44; assembly: GCF_014145245.1. NCBI lineage: Bacteria > Bacillati > Actinomycetota > Actinomycetes > Mycobacteriales > Dietziaceae > Dietzia > Dietzia sp. B44. Next base: position 10,036 of record NZ_JAALEF010000056.1, read on the forward strand.
CAGTCACTTTATCCACCTCGCGACCGGCAGCGCACCGCATTCTCAGGAGCCGAGCAGGACCGTCGTGAAGTCCTGCTCGTCGGGGTGGTCGAGCATCTCCCCCATCCGCTTCCGGTCGAAGGGCCAGAGATCGATCTCACCGCCGGCGGTCTGGTACCAGGACGTGCACCCGGTGTTCCACACCGTCGGCCCCATCGCCGCACCCACCGCGCGGGAGAACTCGGCGGTCGCCCGCTCGGTCACCTCGACCGCGTCGAGCTCGCCGAGCCGCCATCGCTCGATCCACTGCGCGATGTAACGCGAGGTGAGCTCTGCCGAGAACTGCAGTGGGATCGATCCGGTCGGCGAGTTGGGGCCGAGGACGGTGAAGAGATTGGGGAATCCCGGGATCGCGGTCATCCGGTATGCCCGCGGACCTGCGGCCCAGGCCTCATCGAGACTCAGGCCGTCGCGGCCGGTGATCCGCATGGGCCGCATGTACTCGTGGGTTCGGAAACCCGTGGCCAGCACGATCACGTCGACCTCGTGGTGGACACCGTCGCCGGTACGGATGCCGGTGGGCGTCACCTCGGAGATCGGACCCGTGACCAACTCCGCGTTGGGGGCGGTGATTGCGCGGTAGTAGGTACCCGAGACCACCTGGCGCTTGCACAGTGGTTCGTAGTCCGGGGTCAACGCCTCCCGGAGCCGACGATCGCGGACCTGCCGACGGAGACTCACGCGGGCGTAGGCCTGCACCGCGCGACGCCGCCAGGTCGGCTTGAGGACCACGTCCGCCAGGATCCCCGAGGCCCACAGGGCCGTCGCGTACATCCTCCGCTGCGATCCGGGTGACCGACGGAGCAGGGCGGTGAGCGGTGCGGGCTGCCGCACAGTCATCGGCGCCCACAGGATCCACTGCGGGGATCGGGCGAAGTGCAGAAGCCGTGACGCCTCCGGCTGCAGGGCGGACACGATCTGCACTCCCGTGGAACCGGAGCCGATCACCGCCACCCGGGACCCGCCGGTCTCCAGCCCGGGATCCCAGCGGGCGGTGTGGACGACCGGTCCGGCGAACGAGTCGAGCCCGTCGATATCGGGCACGTACGGGTGGTGCAGCACCCCGGTCGCGCACACCACGAAGTCCGCGTGCAGCACCTCCCCCGCTGCAGTCGTCACCGTCCAGGTGGCGGACTCGTCGTCGTACACGGCGTCCGTCACCTCGGTCCCGAGCCGCAGCCAGTCGTTCAGACCGTCCCGGTCCACCACGTCCCGGTGGTACCGCTGGATCTCCTCCCCCGATGCCCAGACGTGTGACCAGTCGGCCTTGGGGGCGAACCCGAACTGGTAGAGCTGGGAGGGAACGTCGCAGGTCAGACCCGGATAACGGTTCCAGTGCCACACACCGCCGACGTCGGTGCCCTTCTCGCAGATCGTCACGTCGGTCAGCCCGGCCCGCATGAACGTGTGCGCGGCGGCTATCCCCGCGACCCCCGCGCCGATGATCACCACGCGGGGTTGGCGGAGATCGGTCACCACTCAGGTCTACCGCCTCGGGCGACCGGATGCATCGACTCCCGCGGCCTCGTAGCGTCGGTGATATGCGTGAGCGCGCATGACACGACCAGCGAGAGGAGCCTGCCATGAAGGCGGTCACCTGGCACGGCAAGCGCGACGTCCGCGTGGACGAGGTACCCGATCCCAGGATCGAGGATCCCACCGACGCGATCGTCAGGATCACCAGCACGAACATCTGCGGATCCGACCTACACCTGTACGAGGTGCTCGGGCCGTTCATGAACGAGGGCGATATCCTCGGCCACGAGCCGATGGGGATCGTCGAGGAGGTGGGGTCCGGTCTCTCCGACCTGAAACCCGGCGACCGCGTGGTGATGCCGTTCCAGATCTCGTGCGGCCACTGCTACATGTGTGACAAGGGCCTCAATACCCAGTGCGAGACCACCCAGGTCCGTGACCAGGGTATGGGCGCGGCACTGTTCGGGTACTCCGAGCTGTACGGCAGCGTCTCGGGCGGTCAGGCCGAGTACCTGAGGGTCCCGCAGGCCCAGAACACCACCATCCAGGTGCCGCACGAGCACACCGACGACCGGTACCTGTACCTGTCCGACGTGCTGCCGACGGCCTGGCAGGCGGTCGAGTACGCGCAGATCCCCGACGGCGGGACGGTCGTCGTCCTGGGGTTGGGACCGATCGGCGACATGGCCGCCCGGATCGCCGCCCACCGCGGGCACCGCGTCATCGGAGTGGACCCGGTCGCGGAGCGCCGGGCCCGGCAGGCGCACCGGGGTGTCGAGGTTCTCGACCCCTCCGAGCTCCCCGGTGAGCTGGGCGACGTGATCCGCGACATGACCGACGGCCGCGGGCCGGACTCCGTGATCGACGCGGTGGGGATGGAGGCACACGGGTCCCCCGTCGCCACGGCGGCCCACGCGGCCGTGGGGATGCTCCCGAAGTTCCTGGGCAAGAAGATGATGGAGCACTCGGGAGTCGACAGGCTCGCCGCGTTCTACTCCGCCATCGACATCGTGCGCCGCGGTGGGACCATCTCGCTGTCCGGCGTGTACGGCGGCGTCGCCGACCCGTTGCCGATGCTGACGATGTTCGACAAGCAGCTCACGCTCAAGATGGGGCAGGCCAACGTCAAGCGCTGGGTGCCGGACATCATGCCGCTGCTCACCGATGCCGACCCGCTGGGCGTGGACGACTTCGCCACGCACCGGCTCCCACTGTCGGACGCCCCCCACGCTTACGAGATCTTCCAGAAGAAGCAGGACGGGGCCGTGAAGATCGTCCTCACGCCGTGAGTCCGGGGACGGGCGGGATGCGGATGGGTAGGTTGCGGATATGACCGAACTGTCCCGACTCCTGCTCGTCCGCCACGGGCAGAGCGTGGGGAACATCGCCGACGACGAGGCCCGGGCCGCCGGGGCGCACCGCCTCGACCTGGACTACCGGGACGCCGACACACCCCTGTCGGATACCGGGTTCACGCAGGCGTCGGCGGTCGGCGCGTGGCTCGCCGACCTGCCGGAGGAGCACCGACCCACGGTGTGGTTGACCTCCCCGTACCGGCGCGCGGCGGACACCGCCGCCGCCGCGCTGGAGGCCGCCCGCCTGGACGCCACTCTCCTCACCGACGAGCGGCTGCGCGAGCGTGACCTCGGGATCCTGGACGGATTCACCGGACACGGTATCCGTGACCGCTTCCCGGAGGAGGCGGAGCGGCGCGACCGGATCGGGAAGTTCTACTACCGGCCCCCGGGCGGTGAGAGCTGGACGGACGTGGTCCTCCGCGTGCGTTACCTGCTCACCGACCTGCGCCAGCAGTACGCCGGTGAACGGTTGTGCGTCTTCAGCCACCAGGCGGTGATCATGGGGTTCCGGGTGGCGCTGGAGCAGATGGCCGAGCAGGACATCCTCCACGTGGACCGGGCGGACCCCCTACCCAACTGCTCGGTCACCACGTACCGGCACGGCGGCGCGGCGCTGGAACTCGAGCGGTACGCCGACACCACGGCCGTGGAGCGGGCCGCGGCACCGACGACCCGCGAGGGATCCGCGGCGGACGAGGACGGCCGGTGAACGGCGGTCCGTCGGAGAAGGAGATCGTCCTGACCTCCCACCGTCTGCGGGGCTGGGCTCTTCCCGCGCCGGGCGGCGGCAAGGAGAGCCGGGGCCGGGTGCTCGTGGTGGGAGGCGGTCGCACGACCCCGGGCGGG
>NZ_JAALEF010000057.1:0-15879 GCF_014145245.1 Dietzia sp. B44
TTCCTCGCCGCCACGGACCCGGCCAACCCGTACGGCGCCGCGCTGCCCTGGCCACCTTCTGCGGAGGGCGGATCTGGGCACCGTCCCGGCAGGAAGGCCGGTGCGCTCGTCGTGCTGGTCGACGGGCTGTGTGTCCTGTTCGTCGAACGCGGCGGCCGGACCGTCCTCGTGCTGGACGACCGGGCCGAGGCCGTGCCGCTCGCCGCGTCCGCGCTGGCCGCAGTCGTGCGATCAGGTGCCGTCGGCCCGCTCACCGTCACCACCATCGCCGGCGAACCCGTCCACACCTCGCCCGTCGCGGCCGCCTTCGAGAACGCAGGGTTCGGCGTCACGCCCAAGGGGTTGCGCATCCGGCGTTGAGCGAACCGCCCCAAAGCGTTAGGATATGCGCATCAATGCATATGTTAGCGGGAGGGTGAATCGCATGGGGGTCGGGCACGCACACGGGAGCCACGCGCACAGTTCCGGTCACGCGCACAGCTCCGGCCACGCCCGACCGACCGGTCACGCCGGCGCGCGGTATCGGATCAGACTGGCGTGCGCCTTCGTTCTGACCGTGGTGTTCTTCGTGGTCGAGCTGGTCGCGGGCCTCATCTCCGGCTCCCTGGCCCTGCTCTCCGACGCCGGCCACATGGCGGCGGACGTGGTGGCGCTGGGCGCGGCGCTCGCGGCGACGGTGATCGCGTCACGGCCGGACCGTTCCGGGAGACGCACGTTCGGCCATTATCGCGTGGAGATCTTCGCCTCCGGTCTGGCGGTGCTCATCATGTCCGGCATGGGCGTCTACGTGCTTGTCGAGGCGTTCAGGCGGCTCGGGTCGGACGCCCCCGTCGCCACCGGAACCATGTTGCTCGTCGGCGGACTGGGGTTGGTCGTCAACATCATCTCGCTGCTCCTTCTGCGCAGTGGATCCTCCGAGAGTCTCGCGGTGCGGGGGGCGTATCTCGAGGTGATGGCCGACGCGGCCGGATCGGTGGGGGTGATCGCGGCCGCACTGCTCATCCGCGCGACGGGTTCGACGGTGTGGGACCTCGTGGTGGCCGTGGCGATCGCCGTGTTCATCGTCGTCCGCGCGGTCATGCTCGGTAGACAGGTCGTCACGGTGCTCGCCCAGCACGCGCCCGCCGGGGTCGACCCCGCAGCGGTGGAGTCCGAACTCGCGTCGGTACGCGGCGTCGAGGAGGTGCACGACCTGCATCTGTGGACGCTGACCTCGGGGATGGACGTGGGGACCGTCCACCTCGTGACCGCCCCCGGAGTGCCCCACTCCGGAGTCCTCGACGAGGTGCGACGCGTCCTGCGGGAGGGCCACGGCATCGAGCATGCGACAGTGCAGCTCGAGACCGTCGGCGTCGTGGAGTGTCGACAACCGGGATGGTGAACCCGGCAGCCCGGGGCGGTTCAGGGCACCATGGTGCGCACACTCGGAGAGCGGTAGATCGGACAGCGGGCAGAGGAGTCAACGGTGCCGGAGGGCGATTCCGTCTACAGGGCGGCCGCGAAGGTCCACCGTGCGCTGGCCGGGCGGACCCTGGACAGGACCGAGCTCAGGGTTCCCAGATTCGCGGCCGTGGATCTGCGGGGCAGGACCGTGGTGGCCGCCCGGTCCCGGGGGAAGCACCTCTTCGTCGTCGTCGGCCCCGACGCGCAGGGTCGGGACCCGGTCACCCTCCATATCCACCTGAAGATGGAAGGCCGCATCCACATCCACAAGGCGGGGGAGCGGTGGCGGTTCCCCGCGTACACCGTCCGGATGCTCCTGCGCGCCGACGACGTCGAGGTGGTGGGCACCGAGCTCGGGTTGCTGCGCGCGCTGGATCCCGCCGAGGCCGACAGGGCGGTCGAGCATCTCGGTCCCGACCTGCTGGGGCGGGACTGGGACCCGGACGCCAGCGTCGCGGAGGTGCTCCGGCGGATCGGCGAGCGGCCGTCCCGGACGATCGGGGAGGCACTGTTGGACCAGCGCAATCTCGCCGGCATCGGCACCGTGTACCGCGCCGAACTGTGTTTCCTGCGGGGCCTCGACCCGCGGGAGCCGGTGGAGTCGGTGCCTGATCTGCGCGCCGTGGTCGTGCTCGCCCGGCGGATGCTCCTCGCCAACGCCGATCGCGCGGTCCGGGTGACCACCGGGGACACGCGACGCGGGCGGGAGTTGTGGGTGTACGGGCGGGACGGCAAGCCGTGCCGCAGGTGCGGGACCGAGGTGGAGACGTTCCGACTGGGTGGTCTCGCCGACCCGGACGAGCCGAGCGATTCACTCGATCGCATCGCCTACCGCTGCCCGTCGTGTCAGCCGGCGCGTGCCACACTGGGGCCATCGCCAACGGAGGAGAAGCTGTGACCGACCGCAACACGATCCTGATCACCGGCGCCAGCGCGGGTCTCGGCGAGGGCATGGCCCGTCGCTGGGCCGCACAGGGCAGGAATCTGGCGCTGTGCGCCCGGCGTCTCGACCGGCTCCAGGAACTCCGCGCCGAGTTGCTGGCGGCCAACCCGTCGATCACGGTGGCGGTCCGCGAGCTCGACGTGGCCGACGGCGACGCGGTGGAGAGGGTGTTCGGCGAGCTCGACGCGGAGCTCGGCGGGATCGACCGCTTCGTCCTCAACGCAGGACTGGGCAAGGGGGCGTCCATCGGTACGGGGAAGGCGCACGCCAACCGGGAGACGGCCATGGTCAACGTGATCGGCACCCTCAACCAGGCCGAGGCCGCGATGGAGCTGATGCACGCACGGGGCGAGGGGCACCTGGTGTTCATCTCGTCCGTGAGCTCGCTGCGCGGCATGCCCAAGGCCCAGAACACGTACGGCGCCACCAAGGCGTTCGTCTCCTCGCTGGCGCAGGGTCTGCACGCCGAGCTCGACAGCGCCGGCAGCCGCATCAAGGTCACTGACATCCTTCCCGGGTACATCCGCACCGACATCAACCGGTCGGTCAAGACCTCGCTGATGACCGAATTCGACGAGGGCGTCGACGCGCTGGTCAGGACGATTGACGCCGAGCCCACTCGTGCGCTCGTCCCGGCCAAGCCCTGGAAGGCGATCGGCCCACTGCTGACGCTTCTGCCGGAGAAGGTCAGCCGCAGGTTCGTTTGACGGGTTCTCCCGCCCGCCCACGCCGGAGAGGCGACGGGTCAGAAGGGGGGTGGGTTGAGGATGTCGTCGAGTAGCGCCTGGACCTCGAGCTCGACCGTGCTGAAGACCGGCGCGTTGCGCTTCCACCAGCGGCTCTGGCCGCCGGGCCGGGTGTCGACCGGGCCGGTTGCGCGGGCACGCTCGGCGCTCAGGCGGGCCGCACGGCGAGTCCAGTAGGTGGGCTCCGGGCGCGTCTCCCCTCCTGTGATGGTCGGGTCCGGGTTGCGCTGTTGTTGTCTGTCCCAGGCGCGGGATTCATTGCGGGCGTGCTCGCGGCGGTAGACCCCGAGCGGCCCGGATGGTCGGGTCGTCATGGTCGCCCCGTCCGGTGTGATGACGGTGAGGGTGCCATCGGGCGCCAGGTCGTAGATCCAGTCGGAGAACGTCTTGAACCGGTGATGGCGCCGACACAGACACATCAGGTTGCACTCTTCGGTGGGTCCACCCCGGGCGGGGTCGGCGTGGTCGAAGGGGCGGACATGATCGATGTCGCAGTCATCGGCCGGAACCGCACAACCGGGATGGCGGCAGGTACCGTCGCGCAGCCTGATGCGGCGGGCCAACTCGGCACCCGGCCGGTACGTCAGGGCGCGGCGGGCGTCGTCGGCGGCGCCGATACGGGGGTCGACCTTCTCGAAGCTGGCCCCGTCGCTCGTGACCAGCATGTCCAGCAGAGCCTGCAGCGCCGCCTCGCCGGTGCGGGTGAACTCCACCCGCACCCCGTCGTCGTCGTGGGCACCGGTGTTGCCTGCACCGTTGCTACCCGCACCGTTGCTACCCGCAGCGGCGTTGCCGGGGGCGATCACGGTGACCTTGGGCCGCAACGGCGCAGTGGGTTCACCTTTGCTGCCAGGGTGCAGGCTGTCGCCGCACACCAGGGACAGCAGGGCATCGGCGCGGCGTTCGGCCTTGGAGTAGTGATAGTCCGGGTCCGGGGCCGGGGCCGAGCCCGATTCGCCGGCGGCTTCAGCGGCGGCTGCGCTCGCCGCGGCAGCCTCGGCCTCGGCGGCGGCGTGTTCGGCAGCGCGCTGATCGATCGCCTCGGCAAGGACGGCGGCCTCCTCGGTGGCCAGAATGGCCGACACGGTGGACATGCCGTCAGCGCCCTTGTTGATGCGCACACCGCGCGCACGGCTGGCGTCCTCCTTGCGCCGACGGATTCCCTCGGCGTCGTAGCGGGTGATGATCGCGTCCACCGCATCGCGTACCGCGTGCCGACCGAGGCGTTCGCCGGCCTCCGTCGCGGCCAGGTAGTCGTCGACGACGTCCTGTTGCACCTGCGGAAGCACCTCGGGGTCGACGGTCGCCATCTGGCGGGCCAGCAGTTCGGCGGCGCGCTGGTCGAGGCGTCCCGCCGCCAGGGCGGCGAGAACGGCGGGGTAGCGCTGGTGCAGGTCCGCGGCGAACGAGATCATCGATTCGGCTCTCAGGGCGGAGACGGCCATCGCCGCCACCACGTATCCGGTTGCCACCACGAACGGGTCCACCACCGCGTGGCCGGGCGGGGAATCAGAGCCGGTGCCTGAGTCGTCGCGGCGCTGGCATTCCAGCAGGAGGTCGTAGCAGGCCGACAGCCGCTGGGCGGAGGCGCGATTCTCGGCCGCCCATCCGGCACGAGCCGAGGCGGTCAGCCCGGTCAACGGATCAACAGCGGAGGAACTGTCGGAGGAGGGGCCGTTGCCGACGTCCATGCCACACCTCCGAAGCCTTCCGCCACCGTCACCGTATCGAATGTAGGTTCTAGTCTACGCACACACGTTCGAACGTGCAAGGGTCTGCCGCGGGCTTTCCGTCCGGGACTGCAGCGGAGGAAATCGCCGGGCTACTCACCGGTCAGGGCGTGATCCGGGGCTCCGGGCCCACCACGTCGAAGAGCATCGCGGTGAACTGGCCGTGCGTCTCGAGCTTCTGGCGGTGGAGTCGGAGTCGGCGGGGCAACAGGGGGCGCCCGGAACCGAGGACGACCGGACACTGGTGGATCCAGACCCGGTCCAGCAGTCCCCGGTCGGCGAACTGACCTGCGAGGTCACCACCCCCGACGATCCACACGTCCCCGCCGTCGGCGGCGTCGACCAGGAGAGGGTGCAGGTCGCCGACGTCACCGGCGAAGAACTCGACGCCGTCGACGGGATCGAGATCGCGGTGGGTGACGACCCAGCTCGGCACGGTGTACGGCCAGGCGAACGGCTGGCCGTCCTTCGTCAGGTCGCGGCGCACCCATTCGAAGGTGTTGACGCCGCAGACGATCGACCCGACGCCGGAGTAGAAGCGGTCGAAGTGGAGGTCGGGGAGGGCGGGGTCCAACTCTGTCGGTGTGTACCCCGCGGGTTCGGCCTCCCCGGAGGTCGCGAAGAGCCAGGACAGGCTCTCCTCGTCGTCGGCGATGTACCCGTCCAGACTCGTGGCGGTGCAGTAGACAGTGCTCATACGACCATGCTCGCACCTGACTACGACACTCCCGGGCCGAACTATTCCGTCTCAGCGGCGGCCGCGTGCCTCGCGGTAGATCTCGACGAGAGCATCCGTCGAGGAGTCGAAGCCCTCCCCGGGGTGCTTCTCCGCGGTCAGGGCGGTCAGGAGCTCGCCGGCCTGGGCCTTGCCCAGCTCGACCCCCCACTGATCGAACGCATTGATACCCAACACGGCGGCCTGGACGAACACCACGTGTTCGTAGAGCGCGATGAGCTGCCCGAGCACTCCGGGCGAGAGCGACGGCGCGAGGATCGTGGTGGACGGCCGGTTGCCGGGCATCACCTTGTGCGGCGCGATCGCGGGGTCCACGCCCTCGGCGAGCACCTCGTCCTCCGTCTTGCCGAACGCCAGCACCCGGGACTGGGCGAACAGGTTGGCCACGAGCATGTCGTGCATCGATCCGGCGCCGTCGGCGGTGGGCAGGTCCGAGACCGGACGGGCGACCCCGATGAAGTCCACCGGGACGAGCTGGGTGCCCTGGTGCAGGAGCTGGAAGAAGGCGTGCTGGCCGTTGGTGCCGGGCTCGCCCCAGTAGACCTCGCCGGTGGGGTAGGAGACGTCGGAGCCGTCGAGTCGGACCGACTTGCCGAGGGACTCCATGGTCAGTTGCTGGAGGTAGGCGGGAAATCGCAGGAGGCCCTGGGCGTAGGGGATCACGGCCTTGGACTGGGCCCCGAGGAAGCAGGTGTACCAGATGCCGAGCAGGGCCATGAGGACCGGCGCGTTGTGCTCGGGCGCCTCGGTCGCGAAGTGCAGGTCCATGGCGTGGAAGCCCTCGAGCAGCTCGACGAACGCGGGCGGGCCCACCGTGATCATCACCGAGAGGCCGATCGCCGACGACACCGAGTACCGGCCCCCGACCCAGTCCCAGAACTCGAACATGTTGTCCGCGGCGATCCCGAAGTCGGCCACCTCCTCGGTGGCCGTCGACACCGCCACGAAGTGGGAGGCGATCGCCTCCTCCGATCCGAGGGCCTCGACGAAGTGCCGACGCGCCGCGTGGGCGTTGGCCATGGTCTCCTGCGTGGTGAAGGTCTTGGAGGCGACCACCACCAGCGTGGTCGCGGGGTCGACCTCGGCGAGCACGGCCGAGAGGTCGGCGGGGTCCACGTTGGAGACGTAGCGTGCGCTGATGCCCGCGTTCTGCAGGTGGTGCAGGGCCTTGTCGACCATCACGGGCCCGAGGTCGGAGCCGCCGATGCCGATGTTGACCACGGTGTCGATCCGCGCGCCCGTGTGCCCGGTCCATCCGCCGGACCGGACGCGGTCGGCGAAGTCGGCCATCCGGGTGAGGACCCCGTGGACGTCGGCCACGACGTCACGCCCGTCGACGACGAGGTCGGCCTCGGCCGGGAGACGGAGCGCGGTGTGGAGGACCGATCGGTCCTCGGTGGTGTTGATGCGGTCGCCCCGGAACATCGCGGCCCGCTGGGCCGGCAGCCGTGCGGCGTGGGCCAGCTCGGTCAGAGCGCTCAGGACCTCGTCGGTGACCAGGTGCTTGGACAGGTCGACGTGCAGATCGCCCGCGGTGACCGCCATGCGGCGACCCCGTTCCGGATCGGCGGCGAACAGCTCACGGAGGGTCACCTCGCCGATCGCCGGTACGAGATCCTCGATCGCCGACCACTGTGGTGTCGTGCTGATGTCCGTCATTGCCGCTCCTGCCCAGTGTTGCCGCCCGGGGATCGCCCGCCGTCTGACAGCGAGGTTAGTCGGGAATACGGGGGCCCCGCCGCCCGTTCCAGACACGTGACCCCCATGACTCCTCCGGACCACCCCTCCGTGTCAGCCCAGGCCGATCGGCTCGTCGAACTGGGCGTGCCCGAGCTCGGCGGGATCACCGCCGGGCGGCTGCGGGAGCACGCCGCAGCTCTTGAAGACGCAGCTCTCGAAGACGCAGCTCGTGCCGCCGCCCCGGGGCCCGGTCGGCCGGTGCTGGCCGTCCACCCGTCGTTCGTGTCCACCGCCCGACTGGCGACCCTGCTGCGCCGTGGTGGGAGGGCGGGCTTCGTCGTCGTCGACATGTCCGACCTGGCCGAGTTCACACCCACCGACGACGTCCGGGTTCCGGACGCCCCGCTCTATCTGGTCAGGGACGTGACACGCGACGACGACATGCTGGGCTGGACCCCGACGGACGCGCACGCCGAGTTGGCCCGTCGGGGGCGCTCTCCGCTGACCATCTCCGAGGGGGTGAGCTGGCTGCTCCAGCAGCCGGAGATGCTCGAGCCCGGCAGGTGCTTCATGTGCATCGGATCGCGGAAGCGCAAGGCGGACGGAGCGCTGGATGCCCGGACGCCGGCGCTGTGGATCAGCGGGGGGACCGGCCGCGACGGCCGGGAGAACAAGGGCGCGCCGAAGGTGGGCTGGTGCTGGGCGAACAACCACCACACGTGGTTGGGGTTCGCCTCCACGGCCGGTCGGGTCGGCCGGGACTCAGCCCAGTCGCCCGCGACCGAGACGTAGGAGCATCCCCGCGAGGGTCTGCCCCTCCTGCCCGAGTGAGGAGAAGCGCTCGTAGACCTTGAGCTCGCGGGTGTGGACGAGCTTGGTGCCGCCGGACTGCATCCGCGTGCGACCGATGCGCTTGGAGATCTCGCTGCGACGGACTATCGCGTCCAGGATCTCGGCGTCCAACCGGTCGATCTCCAGTCGGAGTTCCTGGATCTGGGCCTCGGACAGCGGATCGTCCGTGCCGGCGGGGTCGGTGTTCATGCCGCGATTATCCCACTTGCTTCCGCGGAGGCCGCGGGACCGTCTAGTGTTTCCGCCCGTGGAGAACTTGAACTCGACTCTCGCGGACATCGGTTCCGTGATCTGGGGACCCTTCGTCCTCATCCCGCTGCTCCTCGGCACGGGCCTATTCCTCACGATCCGGTTGAGGGCACTGCAGTTCCGCAAGCTGGGGCCCGCGCTCCATCTCGGGCTGGTGCGGCGGAGGGACGACGGCGGGGCGGGTGACATCACCCAGTACCAGGCGTTGACCACCGCGCTCGCCGCGACCGTCGGCGTGGGCAACATCGTCGGCGTGGCGACGGCGATCTCACTGGGAGGGCCGGGCGCGCTCTTCTGGATGTGGGTCACCGCCCTCGTGGGGATGGCCTCCAAGTACTCGGAGGCCTTCCTGGGTGTGCGGTACCGCGTCACCGACGCCCGCGGCGAGCAGTCCGGTGGTCCGCAATACTACCTCCACCGGGGGTTCGCCGAGCTGTTCGGGAAGACCGGCGGCCGGGTGGGGCTGGTCCTGTCGATCGTGTTCGCGGTGTTCGCCGTCCTGGCCAGCTTCGGCATCGGCAACATGACGCAGGGCAACGCGGTGGCGGCCCAGCTCGACAACTCCTTCGGCGTCCCGGTGGTCGCCTCAGGCGTCATCCTGTTCGTCCTCACCGGTGCGGTCCTGCTCGGTGGCATCAAGGCCATCGGCCGGGTCACGGCCGGGTTCGTGCCTCTGATGATCGTGCTGTACCTGCTCGGCGGGATGGTCGTCCTGGTGCTCAACGCCGACGCGATCCCCGGCGCCTTCGGGCAGATCTTCACGCAGGCCTTCTCCGGGACGTCCGCGGTCGGCGGCTTCGCGGGCGCGGCGATCATGTACGCCATCCAGATGGGTGTCGCGCGGGGCATCTTCTCCAACGAGTCCGGGATGGGCTCGGCGGCCATCGCGGCCGCGGCGGCCAAGACCACCCACCCGACCCGCCAGGGCCTGGTGTCGATGACCCAGACGTTCATCGACACCATCATCGTCGTCACCTTCACCGGTCTGGTGATCGTCACCTCCGGCGTGTGGGAGCAGGGCAGCGACACGGCCGGGACCATGACCGCCGACGCGTTCGCCGAGGCCATGCCGTACGGCGACAAGCTGGTGGCGGTGGCGATCGCGTTCTTCGCGTTCTCGACGATCCTCGGCTGGTCGTACTACGGCGAGCGGTGTGTCGAGCGGCTCGTGGGCGCCGGGGGAGTCATCCCCTACCGGATGGTCTTCACCTGTGTGGTGTTCGTGGGTGCGGTCACCGAACTCGAGGTGGTGTGGAACTTCGCGGACGTGATGAACGGACTGATGGCCATCCCGAACCTCATCGGCCTCCTGGTCCTCTCCGGCCTCATCGTGCGGGAGACGCGGTACTACCTGGACAACGATCCGACTCTGACGGCGACCGCCGCGCAGGTCGACGAGTTCATGGGGGACCGTCCGCGCTGAGAACAGGGTGTCGGACCGGGTGGGTAGATTGGACGCCACGATGACCCACTCCGCTCCCGCCCCAGCCCGTTCCGCCGTCAGTCCCACCTCGCCGCACTCACCGCTCCTGGACGGACTCAACCCACAGCAGGCCGCCGCGGTCACGCACCGCGGCGGTCCGCTGTTGATCGTGGCCGGCGCGGGTTCCGGGAAGACCAGCGTGCTGACCAGGCGGATCGCGTACCTGCTGGCCGAGGGGGGCGCACACCCCGGGCAGATCCTCGCCATCACGTTCACCAACAAGGCCGCCGCCGAGATGCGGGAGCGGGTGTCCGCCCTGGTGGGGCCCCATGCCGAACGGATGTGGGTGGCCACGTTCCACTCGATCTGTGTGCGGATCCTGCGGGCCCAGTCCGCGCTGCTGGGCACGCGCAACTCCAATTTCACGATCTACGACTCGGACGATTCCCGTCGCCTGCTCGGCATGATCGCCAAGGAGCAGCACCTCGAGGTCAAGAAGTTCACGCCGCGGATGCTCGCCTCGGCCATCTCGAACCACAAGAACGAGCTCCGCGAGCCGTCGGAGGCCATGGACCGTGCGTTGGAGGACTCGGACCGGACCGCGCAGACGGTGGCGGCGGTGTTCACCGAGTACCAGGCGCGGCTGCAGGCGGCCAACGCCTTCGACTTCGACGACCTGATCGGGGAGACCGTCGGGTTGCTGCGGTCGCACCCGGAGGTTGCGGCGTACTACCGGCGCCGGTTCCGGCACGTCATGGTGGACGAGTACCAGGACACCAACCACGCCCAGTACATCCTGGTCCGGACGCTCGTCGGCGGTGCGGCCGGGTCCGGGGACGACGCCGCGGCCGGGGTGGCACCGGCGGAGCTCTGCGTGGTGGGCGACGCGGACCAGTCCATCTACGCGTTCCGGGGCGCGACGATCCGCAACATCGAGGACTTCGAGCACGACTATCCGGACGCCCGGTCGATCCTGCTCGAGCAGAACTACCGCTCCACGCAGACGATCCTCTCCGCCGCCAACGCCGTGATCTCCCGGAACCCGGGCCGGCGGGAGAAGAACCTCTGGACCGACGAGGGAACCGGCGAGCTCCTCGTGGGTTACGTGGCGGACAACGAGCACGACGAGGCCCGGTTCATCGCCGGGGAGATCGACCGCCTGGTGGACTCCGGGGACGCCGGGTACTCCGATGTGGCCGTGTTCTACCGGACCAACAACTCCTCCCGGGTGATCGAGGACGTGTTCGTCCGCCTGGGCCTGCCCTACAAGGTCGTCGGGGGCACACGGTTCTACGAGCGTAAGGAGGTGCGCGACATCGTCGCGTACCTCAAGGTGCTCTCCAACCCGGACGACACGGTGGCGCTGCGCCGCATCCTCAACACCCCGCGGCGGGGTATCGGGGACCGTGCGGAGGCGTGCGTGGCGGTCCATGCCGAGCAGCGGGCCATCGGTTTCGGTGAGGCCCTGCGGGACGCGGCCGAGGGCAGGGTCGCGTTGCTGCCCACCCGCTCGGTCAAGGCGATCGCGGGTTTCGTCTCTCTCCTCGACGAGCTCCGTGGGCGCATGAGCGGCGCCGACCATGCCGGCGGCGAGGATTCGGCCCCCGACGTCGGCGCCCTGGTGGAGGCCGTGCTCGACCGGACCGGGTACCGGGCCGAGTTGGAGGCCTCCAACGACCCGCAGGACGCGGCGCGCCTGGACAACCTCAACGAGTTGGTGGGCGTGGGGCGGGAGTTCTCCTCCGAGGCCGCGCTGCAGCGGTCGGCGCGCGAGCAGGGTTTCGGGGACGAGGACGCCGGGGACGCCGCGGGAGCGGTGGCCGACCAGTCCGACGCCGCACTGGACGATGCCGATCTGGACGAGGGCATCGCCGAGCCCGGTTCGCTCGCGGCCTTTCTCGAGCGGGTCTCCCTGGTGGCGGACGCCGACCAGATTCCCGCCGAGGACCAGGGCCAGGTCACCCTCATGACCCTCCACACCGCCAAGGGGCTCGAGTTCCCGGTGGTGTTCCTCGTCGGTATGGAGGACGGACTGTTCCCGCACATGCGCGCGCTGGGGGACCCGGCGGAGCTGTCCGAGGAGCGGCGGCTGGCGTACGTGGGCATCACCCGTGCGCGTCAACGCCTCTACCTGACCCGCGCCATGATGCGCTCGTCGTGGGGCCAGCCCATGACCAACCCCGGGTCGCGCTTCCTCGAGGAGATCCCGTCGGAGGCGATCGAGTGGCAGCGTGAGGAACCGGCCGGCGGTGGCCGGTTCGGTGACGACGACTCGTACGCGCCGCGGCGCCGGTTCGGTGGCGGCTCCGGTGGTGGGTTCGGCTCCGGTGGTGGATTCGGCTCCGGCGGCGGCCGGTCGTCCGGGATTCCCCGGGCCAAGTCCTCCGCGCCCGCCCTGGAGTTGGCGCCCGGAGATCGGGTGACGCACGACAAGTACGGTCTCGGGAAGGTTCTGAGCTGCGACGGCAGCGGGCCCCGGGCCACGGCGACGATCGACTTCGGTGCGTCGGGAAAGGTGCGCCTGATGCTCATCGGGGGAGTCCCGATGCAGAAGCTCTAGGGAGAGGACGTCCGTACGGGCGCCCCGATACCGGGAGTCGGTTCGGGACCGGGCCGGGCCGAGCTCGGGAACGCGCGCTCAGGCGTCGCGCTCAGGCGTCGCGATCAGCCGACTCGACCGTGGACGACTGCCCAGGTCGAGGTCAGCTCCCGAAGGGGCTGAAGCCCGAGCTCTCGCTGCTCCCGGCGCCCGCGAGGTGGATGCCCTGCTGGGCCAGCCAGATGACGGGGTCGACGTGCTGGGTGCCGCCGTTGAGCAGGACCTCGAAGTGCAGGTGGGATCCCGTCGAGAAGCCCATGTTGCCCATGCCTGCGATCTTCTGGCCGGCGTAGACGCGCTCGCCCACGCGGACGTCGAGGGATTCCATGTGGCCGTAGAGGGTCATCGTGCCGTCGTCGGACATGATGCGGATCCAGTTCCCGTAGCCCTGGGCGGGGCCCGAGTCGATCACGACACCATCGGTGGCTGCGAGGATCGGGGTGCCGTTGGCGTTGGCGATGTCGATGCCGGCGTGCATCGCACCCCAGCGCATGCCGAATCCAGAGGTGAAGGTGCCCACTGCGGGGAGGGCGACCTTCGGGCGCCGGGCCTGCTCCTCGGCGATCTCCCGCTGGGTGTTGATCTCGGTGCCGGCGTAGAGCATGGCCGACTGCGCGTTCTCGGACTCGGAGTCGGAGACCGACACCACCACGGGCTCGGGCAGAGAGGGAGTGGCGGGGGTGGAGGACGACGGCGCGTCCGGCGCACCGGTCGCCGGCGCCGCTTCACCGTTGGCGAGGAGTGCGATGTCGCCGGCCTTGGCGGAGTGGGTGCCCGCGAAGTCCATGACGGACCCGGCCGAGGCGGCCGACACCGCGGCGCCGGCGGCGACGGCCAGGACGGCCGCGCGGCCGCGCAGGGCGTGCGGGGGAGCGGGGAGACGGTGACGTCCTCCGCCGTGTGCTCCGGAGGCGGGTACGACGACAGGAGTCGCTGGTGGTACGTGCTGCGACTCGTTCTTCACCGGTGGCGTTTCCCCTCTGAGGTCGTGCTGTGATCTTTCCGTGATCAAGACGTCCCCCAAAGTAACGGATCGGCAACGGTGCCGCAAGGTAACGGGCCGTCCGATGGGGAGGGGTGGATCACACCGGTGTGACTCCAGTGATTGAGGGGCTTGGAGTTGAGTGCCGTGTCGCGAGTGGTGGCGTGAGGGGCGTCGCGCACCCGGTGATCTGTGACCCGACACACACGTCTACCCCCAGGGTGCGACGGGCGACACACTGGCCGCTTAGGATGAGGGTTGACTCGGCTTTCAACAGGGCCGGGCGAATCTACCCACGTCAAGATGGTGAGCTGATGGATCTCTTTGAATACCAGGCAAAGGCTCTTTTCGCGAAGCATGACGTCCCCACCACCCCGGGGCGCGTCGCGGATACCGCGGAGGAGGCCGAGAAGGTCGCGGCCGAGATCGGCAAGCCTGTCGTCGTCAAGGCGCAGGTCAAGGTCGGGGGCCGTGGCAAGGCCGGCGGCGTGAAGCTGGCGGAGGACGCCACCGAAGCGCGCGCGCGGGCCGAGGACATCCTTGGCCTGGACATCAAGGGCCACATCGTCAAGAAGCTCCTCGTGGCCGAGGCCAGCGACATCGCGGAGGAGTACTACATCTCCTTCGTCCTCGATCGTTCCAACCGCAACTACCTCGCCATGTGTTCGGTCGAGGGCGGCGTGGAGATCGAGCAGGTCGCCGAGGAGTCCCCGGACCGCCTCGCGCGGATCAACATCGACCCCACGGTCGGTGTCGACGTGGCCAAGGCGCGCGAGATCGCGGCCGCCGGCCACCTCCCCGAGGAGGTGCTGGACGCGGCCGCCGTGACCATCGCCAAGCTGTACGAGGTGTTCGTCAACGAGGACGCCACCCTCGTCGAGGTCAACCCGCTCGTCCGCACCCCGAACGACGAGATCCTCGCGCTGGACGGCAAGGTCACCCTGGACGAGAACGCCGAGTTCCGTCACAAGGAGATGTTCGCGGACTTCGCCGACGCCGGCACCACGGATCCCCTCGAGCAGAAGGCCGCGGAGAACGACCTCAACTACGTCAAGCTCGACGGTCAGGTCGGCATCATCGGCAACGGCGCCGGGCTGGTCATGTCCACGCTCGACGTCGTCGCCTACGCCGGCGAGAACCACGGGGGCGTCAAGCCCGCCAACTTCCTCGACATCGGCGGCGGCGCCTCGGCCGAGGTCATGGCCAACGGGCTCGACGTGATCCTCGGCGACGAGCAGGTCAAGAGCGTCTTCGTCAACGTGTTCGGCGGCATCACCGCCTGTGACGCGGTGGCCAACGGCATCGTCAAGGCCCTGGAGATGCTGGGCGACGAGGCCAACAAGCCGCTGGTCGTCCGCCTGGACGGCAACAACGTCGAGGAGGGTCGCAAGATCCTCGCCGACGCCAATCACCCGCTCGTGACCCTGGCCGACAACATGGACTCCGGCGCCGACAAGGCCGCCGAGCTGGCCTCCAAGTAGGAAGAGTAGGAACAACCAGATATGTCGATCTTCCTCAACTCAGGCAGCAAGGTCATCGTCCAGGGCATCACCGGCGGCGAGGGCACCAAGCACACCGCCCGCATGCTCGCGGCCGGGACCCAGGTCGTCGGTGGCGTCAACGCCCGCAAGGCCGGCACCACCGTGGCCCACAAGGACGCCGACGGCAACGACGTCGAGCTCCCCGTGTTCGGCAGCGTCTCCGAGGCCATGGAGGCCACCGGTGCCGACGTGACGATCCTCTTCGTCCCGCCGCCGTTCACCAAGGACGCCATCATCGAGGCCATCGACGCGGAGATCCCGCTGGCCGTGGTCATCACCGAGGGCGCCCCGGTCCTGGACACCGCCGACGCGTGGAATTACAACGTGTCCAAGGGCAACAAGACCCGCATCATCGGCCCCAACTGCCCGGGCATCATCACGCCGGGCGAGTCGCTGGTCGGCATCACGCCGGCCAACATCGCCGGCAAGGGCCCGATCGGACTCGTGTCCAAGTCGGGCACCCTGACCTACCAGATGATGTACGAGCTGGCCGACTACGGCTTCTCGACCGCCATCGGTATCGGCGGCGACCCGATCATCGGCACCACGCACATCGACTGCATCGAGGCCTTCGAGAACGACCCGGAGACCAAGGTCATCGTGATGATCGGCGAGATCGGCGGCGACGCCGAGGAGCGCGCGGCCGACTACATCAAGGCCAACGTCACCAAGCCGGTCGTCGGCTACGTGGCGGGCTTCACGGCTCCCGAGGGCAAGACCATGGGCCACGCCGGCGCCATCGTGTCGGGCTCCGCGGGTACCGCGCAGGCCAAGCAGGACGCCCTCGAGGCCGCCGGTGTCAAGGTCGGCAAGACGCCGTCCGCGACCGCGGCGCTCGCCAAGGAGATCCTCGACGCGATGTGATCCGCCCGCGGCAGCCCTCCGGGCCGCCGCGAGTGAGCGTTCCCCGACCCCCGCCCATCCCCGGATGGCGGGGGTCGCGGCGTGCCGGGGG
>NZ_JAALEF010000058.1:0-5034 GCF_014145245.1 Dietzia sp. B44
GGGACCCGTGCGGGGGTCGACCGGCCCGCGCACGGCCCGGGCGGGGGCGTCGGGAGCGGGGGCGTCGGGAGCGGGATCAGCCATCAGCGGGCGCCTTTCCGGGAATCGAGGATCGAGTGGCCGTACTCCACCAGCTCGCGGATCTGCGGGCCGATGCCACCGAAGTCCTGTCCGGCCATGTCCCCGGCCTCGGAGCGGGTGGCCACACCCTGGGCGATCGCCGCGAACTTGAACGTCGCGAACGCCAGGTACCAGGGCATGTGTGCGGGATCCGTGCCGGTCGCGGAGCAGTACCTGTCCAGCAACCGCTGCGGGCCGGGCCACCCGGGGCCCGTGGTCAGACTCGGGATGAGCGGGACCTCGGGTCCGTCGGGATCGCCCCAGTACAGAACGGTCTGGGCGAGGTCGGCCACCGGATCGCCGAGGGTCGACAGTTCCCAGTCGAGGATCGCCTTGATCCGCCCCGGATCGTCGGCGTCGACCACACAGTTGTCCATGCGGTAGTCACCGTGGATGATCCGCGACGACGGCGAGGTGGGCAGGTCCCGGCCGAGTCGCGCGGCCAACTCGGGCAGGCGGTCCGCGCGGACGCTCGCGCTCGCCTTCTCCGACTGTCCGAGCCACCTGCGCAGCTGCCGATCGAGGTAACCCTCCGGCCGCCCCAGATCCCCCAGGCCGACGGCGTCCTGATCCACTGCGTGGAGAGCGACCATCGCGTCGATCTGCGCGTCCGCCATGGCCGCCTTGTCGTCGTCGGACTCGGCGTAGCCCGGCGGCAGTTCGTCGCGGATCACGTGACCGACGACCTTCTCCATCACGTAGTACGGGACACCGAGGTCCTCGCCGGTGGTCTCGTTGAGCACGATCCCGGCCACCGGGACGTCCGTCGACGCCAGCCCCAGCTGGATGCGCGCCTCGCGCCCCATGTCGTGGGCGCTCGGGAGGAGCTCACCCGTGGGCGGCCGACGCAGGATGAGCTCGCCGGCGTCCGAGCGGAGCGTGAACGTGAGGTTGGACTTGCCCCCCGCGATCAGCTCGGCGGAGAAGTCCGTCCAGGCCGCCTCGCCCGTGGCCTCGGCGATCTTGGGGCCCACGACGTCGGGGCGGAGGAGTCGGTCGACCGCCGGGCCGGCGGACGATTCTGGTGGAGTGGTCATGGGGTGATCCTCGCGGTTGATGGGCGGCCGGATGACCGGAACGGGCACGGACTAGTCGTGGCCGACCGTGTGCAGGTCGTTGCCGCGGGTCTCCTTCATGATCGCCGTCGCGATGATGGTGCAGACGCAGAGCACGATGATGTAGGCGCTGATCATCCAGTACACGTCCCACTCGATGAACTGGGCGTTGAGGTACGGGGCGCTGCCGCCGAAGACGGCGACGGACAGGGAGTAGGCGAAGCCGATGCCGGCCGTGCGCATCTTGGTGGGGAACGCCTCGGACATGAACGACGAGAGGATGGATCCGGCCGCGGCGACCAGCGTCATGGCGATCAACGAGGTGAGGAACAGGGTCCACGGCCGGTCGTCGATCATCCCCATCAGGAACGGGGTGGTGACGATGGTCCCGACGGCGAAGATGAAGATCACCGGACGACGTCCGATCTTGTCCGACAGCAGGCCCCACAGCGGAAGGGTGCACAGGGCGATCAACTGGCTGCCGAAGATCATCCAGAAGGCGGCGCCCGCATCCATGTCGCGCTGGGTGATGGCGAAGGTGGAGGCGTACGAGCTCCAGGTGTAGTGGGCCACGGTGATGCCGGAGACCATGGTCACGACCAGCGCGATCGCGCGGGCCAGACGGCCCTTGGAGAACGTGACGACCGGGGAGGTCGGGTCGGCGACGGCGGCCTCGGCGGCCTTGTCGAAGACGTCGGACTCCTCCATCCCGGCCCGCAGGTACAGCACGAACAGGGCGAACACGGCACCGAGCAGGAACGGGATGCGCCAGCCCCACTCGCCGACGGCGGACTCGGACAGCACGGCGGTGATGGTGCCGCCCACGCCGTAGGCGATCACGGTGCCGCCCATGATGGCGACGAAGACCAGGCTCCCCCACATCCCGCGACGGTGGGGCGGCGCGATCTCGGCGACGTAGCTGTACGCGGTCGCGGACTCACCACCGTGCGCGAAGCCCTGGACGATCCGGCACAGCAGGAGCAGCACGGAGGCGAAGACACCCAGGGTCTCGTAGCTCGGCAGCAGTCCGATCAGCAGGCTCGCGCCCGCCATCATGAGCATGGTGGTGATGAGGACCCACTTGCGGCCCTTGACGTCGGCGATCCGGCCGAAGACGATCCCGCCGAGCGGCCGGACGAGGAAGCCCACGGCGAAGACGGCGAAGGTCGCCAGCAGGGCCGAGACCGGGTTCTCGTTGTTGAACATCGCCGCCGCGATGAACGGGGCGAACACCGCGTAAGCGGTCCATTCGTACCACTCGAACAGCTGCCCGGTGGTGCTGGCCGCGAGCGACCTCTTGGCGTTCCTGTTGCCCTCGGCGGACTGCGTCGGGGTGACCTCCGAGGGGAGGTCGGGGCGGATGCTGGCCTCGGCCATGTCATCTCCTTCGGGTCGGGTGAGGGGTCTGGGGAATCAGGAGGGGGTGTGCTCGTCGCGGAGTTCGCGGCGACGGATCTTGCCGGTCTGGGTCTTGGGCAGCTCGCCGACCACGTGGACCTCGGCGGGCCTCTTGTAGGCGGCGAGTCTGGAGGCGGCGAAGGCGACCAACTCCTCCCCGGTGGCGGTGCGGCCCGCCTTGAGGGAGACGAACGCGACCACCTTCTCGCCGCGGTACTCGTCCGGCAGGCCCACGACCGCGGCCTCGAAGACTGCGTCGTGCTCGTACAGGACGTCCTCGACCTCGCGGGGCCAGACCTTGTACCCGGAGGCGTTGATCTGGTCCTTGAGCCTGTCGACGAGGTAGACCCAGCCGGCGGAGTCCATGACGGCGACATCACCGGTGTGCAGCCGGCCGCCGGGCATCGCCCCGGCGGTGGCCGCGGCGTTGCGCCAGTACCCGGACACGATCTGAGGTCCGCTGAGGACGAGCTCGCCCTGCTGCCCCGGCGGGACGGGTCGATCGTCGACGCCCACCACGCTCGCGTCGACCCCCGGGAGTGGGACCCCGACGGAGAGCGTCCCGCTGGCCTCGTCCACGGGGGCGCGGAGTCCGGGCGGGACGGCGACGACCCCCGAGGTCGTCTCGGTCATCCCGTAGGCGTTGTGGATGTAGTGGCCGAACCGCTCCCGGAACCGCTCGACCGTCGACGGCGGGATCGGTGCTCCCCCGCTGTAGAGCGTCTTGACGGACCCGAAGTGCTCCGGGCCGGCCTCGTCCAGACGCATGAGCGCGTTGAAGGCCGTGATGGACCCGATCGTGTAGGTGACCCGGTGTTCGCGGAAGGCGTCCAGGACGACCTCGGGCCGGAAGCGCCCGGCGAAGACCAGGGCGGTGTCCCCCAGCAGGCCGAGGGTCGCGTTGATGACGGCACCGGTGATGTGGAACAGCGGCGCTATGGCCAACACCACGTCTCCCGGCACGATGCCGACGAAGTCGGCGAAACTCCGGGCCACGGCCACCACGTTCGCGTGCGAGTTCATCGCACCCTTCGGGGGACCGGTGGTCCCCGAGGTGTAGGTCAGCAGCGCGAGGTCGTCCGGTGACACCGTGACGGGAGCCGGGGTCCGACCCGAGAAGTCGGAGATGAGCCGCACGAGATCGCCGTCCTCCGACGGCACTCCCGGGTCCGTTCCGCCGAATACCCGGGGGTCGTTCCTGGTCTGGAGGTCCCGCTCGCTGGTGCTCAGGATCCACCGGGCGTCGGTGCCCTCCACGCTCTCGCGGATCGCGGCGACGTCCCGGTCGGTGGCGATGATCCCCACCGCGCCGGAGTCCTCGACGGGCAACCGGAGCTCGCGACCGAAGTACATCGGGTTGAGGACCACGGCGGCGGCGCCGATCTTCCACAGGGCGAGCAGCGCCAGCGCGTACTGCGGGATGTTCTGCAGGTGGATGCCGACGCGGTCGCCGCCCCGCACCCCTCGATCCTGCAGCGCCGCGCCGAGGGCGTCCGACATGCGGTCGACCTCACGCGCCGAGAGGAGGGTGTCGAAGTACGCGACCGCGGTCCGGTCCGGACTCGTCGCGACCCGGTCGCGCCAGGCGTCGACCAGCGTCGCCCGCCGCCCCGCGAGGCCCTCGTCGAGACCCGGACGGTACAACTCCCGCCACGGGCGCGGGTTCGGTCCGTTCATCATCGCCCTCCGCTCCGTCGGCCCGACCGAGCGATCGCTCGGTCCGATGTAGTGTTACCCACACCACATCACGTGTCAAGTGATCGACAGCTAGGGTTTTTCGATGACCGAGGAGAGTCCACCGATGAGCGACTGGCGAGAATTCGGGCCCGACACCCTGTCGCCCCCGTTACGTGCCGCGTTGGTCGTCTTCGCGCGACACGGGTACCACGGCGCCTCGATCAGGATGATCGCCGAAGAGGCCGGACTGTCCGTTCCGGGCCTCTACCACCACTATCGCTCGAAACAGGCGATCCTCGCGGCCGTGGTGGACACGGCGATGGCGGAGATGCTCGAGCACACCGGCGCGGCCGTGGAGGACGCCGGGAACCACCCGGTCGCCCGCTTCGAGAACCTCGTGGAGTGCCTCGCCCGCTTCCACATGGCCAGGCGGGACCAGGCGTTCGTGGCCTCCACGGAGATGCGGAGCATGGACCCGGGCGTCCGCGCCCACCACATCGCCCAGCGCGACTCCCAGCAGGCGATGCTCGAGGAGGCCATCCGGGCCGGCGTCGACTCGGGGGACTTCGCCTGTGAGCACCCCGAGGACGCGGCCCGCGCGATCTCGTCGCTGTGCGTGTCGATCTCCTCCTGGTACCGCCCCGACGGCCCGCTGACGAGAGACGACGTGGTGGCACGACACCTGTACTTCGCCCGCGGCATGGTGGGCGCGGCCCGGGCCGGCGGCGTCGCCGACCCGTCACCGTCCCCGAGTTGACCGGCCCTTCCCCCGCGGCGCCTGCTG
>NZ_JAALEF010000059.1:0-19641 GCF_014145245.1 Dietzia sp. B44
GTTACACCACTTCTAGGGGCTTGACCAAGGGGACCCCGCCGGGACGATGGATCGGTAGTGGACTTCAGGGGCTGAACTCCCAGTCCGTGGCCTCTGGGTCGACGGTGACCGAGGCGCAGATGGCGGCCCTGTACGGCGAAGGCCTGCATCCGGATACCGATCAGATGATGGCCGACGGCCAAAGCCTGTCGGCCTGCAAGCTCGGCCGATCCTTCCCCATCTACACCGGCGGCGTGGACGTTCTGGAAGCGATATCCGCCGCGGAAAAGACGTTCCTCGCTGTCGAAGGGCGGCGCCCCACCGCCGATGAACGAGGCCAGATCGCCGAGGGCGCCGCACGGCCGTATTACGCGGAGAAGTTCGGCTACGAGCACGCCTCCGGCAAGGACGTCATCGCGTGGGTCAACCGGGAGCGCGACCAGGTGCGCCAGGCGGTTGCAGGGTTCGATTTCACGTTCTCTCCGGTGAAAAGTGTCAGCGTCCTGTGGGCGCTGGCCGACGAGCAGACTGCCTCCCAAGTGGCCGCCCTGCATCACGAAGCCGTGGCCGAAGCACTGGCATGGGCCGAGGACAACGCGATCTACACGCGCGTCGGGACCGGCGGTATCAAGCAGGTCACAACCGGCGGGATCATCGCCTCGGAGTTCACCCATTTTGATACCCGGTGCGGGGACCCGGACCTGCACTCCCACGTCCTTGTGGCCAACAAGGTCCAAGGCCCTGACGGGCGGTGGCTGTCGCTGGACTCTCGCGCGATCCATCAGATGCACCAAGCCATTTCCGCTCGGTATGACGCGATCCTGCACGACCTTCTGACCCGTCGCATGGGCGTGGAGTTCCAGGCCAACTACCCGCACCCGGACAAGGCACCCATATGGGAGATCGCTGGGATCGACCGCCGCCTGATCGACGCCTTCTCCTCCCGCCGGGCCCTGGCCAGGCCGGTCTATGACCGACTGGTGGCTGAGTACGTTGAGAAGAACAATCGGCAGCCTTCCCAGCGGGCGTCCTACGCCCTGTGGCAGAAGGCCATCCTCGACACCCGCGACGCCAGAAAGCCCGCCCAATCACTGACCGAACACCGCGCCACCTGGCGGGAGATGGCCGAAAAAGTCGTCGGCACGCACGCAGTGGACAGCGTGGTTGGCGAGGTCACCGGGCAGGGTCAGAGCCAGCTGTCGCGGGAGCTGTTCGACGCCCAGGTCCACGCCCGACAGGTGGCCGAGCAGGCGGTTGACGCGGTGACAGCTCGGCGAGCGCAGTTTCGCCGTTCCCACGTCGAGACCGCCGTTTCCACCGTGCTCAAGGGCTACCGATTCGAGGGCCCCGAGGCGCTGGACCAGGCGCACGAACAGGTCATGGCCACCGCCATGGGAGAGCTCGTGGTGCAGCTGACCCCGCCGGAGAGTCTGGACCTTCCGGGTGCGTTGACCGGGCCGGACGGGGCCGGCATTGACCGGCACGCAAACGCCGAGAAATACACCACCCAGGCAGTCCTCGACGCCGAGACCGCCACCCTGGAGGCGGCCCACTCGCCGGTCGCGGTGATCGCTACCCGCGCCGATCTCGACCGCGCACTGAAGACGCACGAGGACGCCGAAGGATGGTCCCTCAACGCCGGACAAACTGCCCTCGCGGCGCATCTCATCGGTGCCGGAACACTGCTCGCCGCAGGCGTGGGACCGGCTGGGACCGGCAAGACCGCATCCATGAAGGTCGTCGCCCGAACCTGGCGCGACACCGGCCGATCGGTCATCGGTCTGGCACCCTCCGCAGCAGCAGCGGCCGTCCTCGCAGGCGACATCGGCACCGACTGTCACACCATCGACTCACTGACCTTCACCTGGATGGGCAAGCACCCCACCCTACCCGGAAAGACCCTCGACGCACTGCCGGTCACGATCAAACCTGGGGACATGCTTCTCGTGGACGAAGCCGGCATGGCCAGCACCGAGAACCTCGCAGCACTGACCGAAATCGCCGCCGAATCCGGGGCCATCCTCCGCCTGATCGGCGACCCCAAACAGCTCGCGGCAGTCGAGACCGGCGGTCTGTTCGCCGACCTGACCCGCACCCCAGGCACGCCTCAGTTGCGCGAGGTCATGCGCATGGGCTCAGACACCGAACAAGCCGACGCGACCCTGGGCCTGCGCGAAGGCGATCCCGGCGCACTGGCTCTCTACAACGAGCGCGGATGGATCACCGGCGGGCACCGCGAGCAGATGCTCACCGACGCCGCCGAGGCGTTCCTCGCCGACACCAAGGCGGGCCGCCAGGCACTGATCATCGCCTCGACCAACACCGATGTCGACACCCTCAACGAGGTCATCCGAGCCGACCGGATCGCCCACGGCCTCGTCGACGACGCACACACCACCAGGGTCGCTCGCGGCGACACCGTTGGTGTCGGCGACACCGTCATCGCCCGAACCAACTCCACGCTCTACACCGAGAACCGCACCTACCTCGGACGGGTCATCAACGGCCAACTATTCACCGTCACCGGCATCACCGATGATGGCTCACTGGCAGTACGCGACTCCTCCACCGGCCAAGACATGCTCATCCCCGCCAGCTACGCCGACAAGAGCATCCACCTCGGCTACGCCGCCACCATCCACCGCGCCCAGGGCGCCACCGTCGATACCGTCCACGCCGTCATCGACGCTGGCGTGGACCGTGCCGGCCTGTATGTCGCCATGACCCGCGGCAGACGAGAAAACCACGCCTACGCCGTATGCGAACCCACCCTCGACACGGGCGCCGAAGACGCACACATGCACTCCGCCGGCGACCACCACGCCCCCACACCCGAGCAGGTGCTCACCGGGGTGCTGGCCCGCGACACCCACCAGGCCTCGGCCACCGAAACCCTGCGCCAGGAATACGCGGCCGCCACCAGCGACGAACGGCTCGCCCAGCTCTACCGCCACGGCGTGGACCTCGCCGCCCGCGATTTTACCGCCGCCACCCTCCCGGCCTACATCGACGCACTCCCCCGTGCCTACGCCCACCAGCTCGAGGCAGACCCCGACCAATACCAGGCCCTGGAAGGCGCGTGGACCGACGCAGCCATCCGAGGCCTCGACCCCCGCGAGGAATGGGACAACGCCACCGACACCCTCGACACTGCCAACAAGCCAGGCACCGTCATCGCCCACCGGATACGCCACGCGACCGGTGAGACCACCGACACCAACACCCTGCCCACTCCCCCACCCGCGGCCCCGGGATGCGACACCGAACTGACCACCTGGCTTGCAGAGACCCACCGCGCCCTCACCGCCGACCCTGTGGCCACGGCGGTAGCCCGTGCAGCGTCCTTCACTGCCGAGGACTTTGTCGCCTCCTACCTCGAATCCCGAGCCGCAGAACACGAACCCGGCCCGGACACCCATCCCACGACGAGCTCGCCATGGGGGCCATCACCCGACTCCTCCCCCGACCTGTGGTGACTCGCCCCTGCTCGTTTGGCGCCAGTGGTCAGGCTGCGGTGCGAGCCCACTGGTGCGGGGCGAGCAGCATGTCGGGGGCGGGCAGTGCCGCGCGGGCTGCGGCGACCAGCTCCCACCAACTGTCGGGATCGGCCTCGCGATGAAGATCTTGGGCAGCCATCGCCGCGCCCCAGGTGGTGGCCGACACTGGCGGGCCGGTCGAGGTAGCGCCGTAGGCCAGCGCAATGTCGGTCGGGTGGATCTGCTCAGCCTCATCAGGGTCGGGGAATTCGCCCCACTCCCCCAACGCGTCGGAGCGCTGCGGCTGGTGCCGGGTGGTGAACCACCACACGAACACCGCCGAATGCAGCCGGTACAGGCGCACCCGATCGGCGTGCGCACCATCGACACCAGCAGCAACGGCCGCTCGCGCTAACCGCGACCGACCCCGGTACACGCGGCCATCAGCGGTGCACAGACCCAGAGAGTGCAGTGCGCGCAGTTTGCTGCGCACCGTCGCCGGGCAGATCCCGAGCCTGGTCGCCAGCTCACGCACCGATAGGCGGCCAGCGGACAGGTGCGTCCACACACGCATGCCCAACACCCCGAGAGCACGGGCATGCCAGATGTCCTCTCGGGCGCATTCGAGCTCAGCGTCAAGCTGGCTCTGCATCTCCGGGGTAAATACTGCGCCACTTCTTTGCTCCCCGCCCCCGGGTCTTACGATCTGCCACACTGCCGCCCAGGGGCCGGCTGCTCGCTGCACGCGGGCGACCCACCCCTGCTGGACAAGCGCTTTCAGCCGGTCGGCGACGGTGTCTCTGGTCAGACCTGCGGCCAGGGCCCAGTCGCGCTCGGACAGGTGCACCTCCGCTGTCGCGGCTGCGACGGTGCGGGCTGCCAGTGCCAGGAGCACGAGGCGGTCTTGGGCTCCGGTCTTGCCGGACCACCGGTGGGGTTGGGAGTCCATGCGGGTGAGCAGGTCGGCGACAGTGGTCTCGGCAGCGCGGCGGGCGGGCGAGGGTCCTGCAGTGCTGGACTGGGTGTAGCTGGCTGCGGTGACGGCTTTGGCCCACTGGCGGGCCAACTCGGCGGTCGCGTCTAACCGGGGGGTGCGCTCCCCTGCGTTGGTGCGGTGGGTGCGGACGAACTCCAACCCGGGCCAACGGTCAGTTAAGGCAGCCTCGTGCAGGTCGCGATACTGCATCCGGGCGTGGGCGCAGGCCAGCAGGACCGACCACCCCACCGCGGAGGCATCCGTGCGGTCGGTGATCGGGGCGCGGGCAAGGGCACGAATCTGTGGGTTCAGGGGGCGTCTGGGCCCGGCCAGGTACGGATGGCCTTGCACATCGACGTGCACAGGAACCGGGGCGATCCCAGCACCGGCGGCGGAGGCGCCCTTGCTCTGAGGGGGTTGTGTCAGCTGCGTGAGAACTGTGCGCAAGGCCCGCAGGGACACCGGCCGGATATGCGGATCTGTCAGGGGCATCGATGTGCCGCCGGCGCGGTGGGGCGAGCCCGGGGCGCGGACACAACCCGTGCGCGAGTTAGCCAGCGGGCCCCGATCCAGCGAGGGCCACGCGGCGCTGAAAGCGTCGAGGATCGGTGCCAGCCGCTGCGCGGAGACGGCGGTGCTCAGCCGGATCCATACGTGGTATCCCCCACCAGGTCCTGACGAGCACACCAGGTGCTCGATGCCCGCGGCAGTCAAGGCAGCTGTGCACGCTGCGAGGTCTTTGTCTGCCGTTGAGCCGGCATGGTGGGCGTCAAAATCGAGCGCGAGGAGCCGAAACTTGCCCGATTCATCGGTCAAGTGCAGGGCGAAAGGCGTCCCCTCCCCCGGCGCGCCGTCGGTGAGACGCCTGGTGGCGGCGAAGGTATGCGCCTTGTGCGAGTCGACACGCACATACGGGCGCGGACTCCACGCGCACACCACAGAGTCCCACCACCAGGTGGAATCTCGGGTTGTGAGGTTATCGCGGTCAGAGCGAGACACGCCGATCAGATCGACTGGACCATCCGATGGGTATGACTTACTCTGAGAGGTGCCTGGAAGCACAGCTCTCCTAATTGGTGAGCAACACCGAGTTTGAGCGGTAACTCGAACTCTTGACTTTCGATCCCGGTCCACCTGCCAGTGGGCCGGGATCAGTCATTTCAGGGTTGCGGGGTGTTCAACTGTTGGCCGGGCGCGGGCCGGCCACCGCTTCACGCTGAAATTGCCTCCTCATCTGCAGGTGGAACTACGGCCTCGGGCAGGCCAAGATTGATGGCGGCGAGGTCAGACAAGTATTGAGACATCGAGACGCCTCTAGACCTGGCTTCCACCCGAAGTGCCTCGTACACCTCAGGGGCCATACGGACGGGCACGCGCATGCGCTCGCCGAATGACGGTCGCCCGGGGCCCCGCTGCTTCGTCGCCATGGGAGGAAAACTCCCACACTTGGCGCCACAAATCCTATCGACACGCCTAGGTGAGGTGGAGTTTTTGGCGCCGCCTACGGCTCTGTAGGCGGTCATCGGCTGCGGCACATCCACGGCGGTATATACCGCAAAACCGACACCGGTACACACCGCAACACCAGTACCCGTCTGACGGTGATTACTGATGTACCGCTATCTTTCCAAAGGTATTTCGGGATGTCCGGCGTGGCTGGCGCGCTCCTGTGCTGCAGTTTTGGTATCAAGGTGATGACCAAAATAGGTACAGCGGTATCGCGGTATAGAAAGATTGAGGTGTAGCGGGTTTTGAAGATTGCGGTAGTTAACACCAAGGGTGGCGTCGGTAAGACGACCACTGCCATCTACCTAGCGACGGTCGCGAGCGCGCAGGGCAAGTCGACTGAGTTGCTAGACGCGGACCCTCAGGGGTCGGCCACTAGTTGGGCTGAGATTGCGACGGAGGGGAGTGCGCCTTTGCCGTTTCAAGTCTCGCCCGCGAACAAGATCACGCTTTCGCGCGCATCTAGTAGCGACATCACAGTGATCGACACGCCTCCGGGTGCTGCTGACATCATTCAGGCCGCGATCGATGCGGCTGATGTTGTCGTGGTCCCCACTGCGCCGTCTGGGTTGGACCTCCAGCGCGTCTGGCCGACGTTGGAGGCTGCTGCACATAAGCCAGCTGGCGTCCTTCTCACGAGCGTTGAGCTCGGCACTAAGCTGCTCGAGCTCACAAAGGAGGCCCTTGAATCGGAAGGGGTGTTCGTATTCGAGAATGTGATTGGGAAGCGACAGGCGATACGCCAGTCATTCGGCACATGTCCAACAAGCTTCTTCGGCTATCGAGACCTGATGGACGAGATCGTTGAGGTGACTAAATGAGTGGCAAATCGGAACCGGTGAGCCGTAGTTTGCGACCACGGGCCGCAGCTCCCATCCGGCCGGTCTCGGAAACGTTCTCTGCTTCTGAAGCCGCACGTCCGGCCGGTCCTCGGCGTACGAAGACATCTCTAGCGCTTGATGTTGAGGTGTACCGGAGAGCCAAGATCGCGGCCATCCAACAAGGGGAGACCGTGTCTGAGTTTATCGAGGCAGCTATTCGAAACGCACTTCCTGAGTAGTTTCGCCAGAGGTGAAAACCGTCGTCGGTAGAAACGGATCGAGGTATATACCGCTGACGGTATCGGCCACCGAAGAAGTCGTGATTCTCAGGCTGGTAGGCAAGTCCGGTGCGAGCATCGAGCACGGGCGCCTAGCCGCGTGACGAGCCTGTTAGGGACGTGCTTCGGATAGCAGGGTTCTGATGATCGGGTAGCGCGAGTATGAGCATCGGATAGCGGTGCCGGTCCTCGTGTGCTCGTGTCGGTTCTACGCGTGGCAACCAGGCTGCGCGTGGATCCGAACAGGAGGCACGGGTGACTGATTACCGATTGGTGATGTCGCTACTGCTGCAGGACAGGTCCTACCGGGACATCGAGGCGATCGCGGGTTGCTCGCATCGCACGGTCGCGAAGGCGAAGAAGGTCTGCCACGAGCACGGGTTGACCGCCACGAGCCAGGTCGAGGCGCTCAGCGTCGAGGAGATCGACGTCTTGTTCGCCGATGGGCGCAAGACGCCGTCGAAGGAGTTCGTCGCCTTCGACGTGGCGGCTGCCGTGAAGAAGCGCACGGGCAAGAAGAAGCTGCCGCTGCGGGTGCTGTGGGCCAACTACCTCGACACTGACGGCACGCCGGGGCAGCGGCACTACAGCTACCAGCGGTTCTGCCAGATCATCGGCGAGTACGTCGAGGTCAACGAGCTGACGATGCGGATCACGCACGTGCCCGGGCACACGATGCAAGTCGACTGGGCGGGCACGAAGATGGCCATCTTCGATCCCGTCACCGGCACCAAGACCACAGTGTCGGTGTTCGTGGCGTCGCTGCCGTACTCGGGGATGGTCTTCGCCTGCGGCTGTCTGGACGAGAAGATGCCGAACTGGCTCGACGCGCACTTGCGGGCGTTCGAGTACTTCGGCGGCGCGGCGCAGGTGATCGTCCCGGATAACGCCTCGACGGCGTCGAACCAGATCGCCCGCGGTGACCGGGCCCGCGAGGTCAACCGTGAGTACCGTGACTTCCTCGAGTATCACCAGACCGCTGCCGTGCCCACTCGGCCGGTGCGCCCGACAGACAAGGGGAACGTCGAGGCCGGGGTGAAGGTGGTGACGAACTGGGTGATTGGACGCCTGGCCGATCGGCGCTTCGCGAGCCTGGACGATGCGAACGACGCGATCGCCGCCGAGGTGGAGGCGATCAACGACCGGACCCCGTTCCGCGGCCAGAAGACCAGCCGCCGGGAGCTGTTCACCGAGCACGAGCAGTCGGAACTGTTCGACCTTCCCGAGGCCCGCTGGCAGCCAGTCATCTGGAAGAAGTCCAAGGTCAACAGGGATTACCACGTGGAGATCGCCACGGTGAAGTACTCGGTGCCCTACACCTTCGCTGGCCAGCACGTCGATGTGAAGATCACCGGCCCCACACTCACGGTCATGGCTGGCGGGGAGGTCATCGCCTCCCACGCCGTCTCCGGTAGGCGACATTCCTTCGTGACCGACCCTGACCATGTTCCCGCGCAGCATCTGCAGACCTCGGACCTATGGTCGCGGGCGTACTTCGTGCGCCAGGCCCACAAGATCGGACCGCACACCGTCGCCGCGATCAGCGAGGTCCTCGATCGCCAGCGGATCGAGGCTCAGGGCTATCGCTCGTGCCAGAACATCCTCGCCCTGGCCCGCGGGGACAACAAGATGCTGCTCGAGCGGGCCTGTGGCCAACTCGTCTCCGAGACCTCCCGCCGGGCGATCAGCTACACCGCCGTCAAGCAGCAGCTGGCGGCCCTGAGGACCCAGGCCGCCGCCCGGCCCACCACCACGCAGCCGGCGGTGGCGGCTACGACGGACCGGCTGGAGCCGCCACCGGGTCGGCGAGATACCACCGGGGCGCATCTGGCCGGGCCCGAGCAGTTCAGCCTCGCCGCCCTCACAGGAGGCCCGAGCCCGAGCAGCGGCACCGCGGGGCAGGAGGAGCTGCAGTGACTGATCGTCATCTCACCGACGCCGACATGCCACTGTTCACCCAGTTGCGGATGACCGCGTTCGGCCAGACCGTCATCGACTTGGCCAACGATCCCGCCTGCGACGAGTGGACCTTCTCGGAGAAGATCTTCCACGCCCTGGACAAAGAGATCACGGCCAGGCAGGAACGCCGGACCCAGAAACTACTCAAGGCCTCCAGATCGCCAAACCCTGACGCCTGCGTAGAAGAGATCCGCTACCTGCCTGACCGCAACGTCAACCGCGAGCTAATCGCACGACTTTCCAGCTGTCAATGGATCGACGCCACTCGTAATCTCGTCGTGCTCGGCCAGTCCAGCGTGGGCAAGACCTACCTCGCCCAGGCACTGCTCAATGCCGCGTGCCGAAAGTACTACACCGCGAGGTTCTTCCGACTCGACGACCTGGCCAACCGGCT
The DNA here is from genome assembly GCF_014145245.1 of Dietzia sp. B44. Taxonomy (NCBI): domain Bacteria; kingdom Bacillati; phylum Actinomycetota; class Actinomycetes; order Mycobacteriales; family Dietziaceae; genus Dietzia; species Dietzia sp. B44. Next base: position 9,390 of record NZ_JAALEF010000059.1, read on the forward strand.
CGCCGTTCTGGAGCCGACCTCGCAGCGCAGGCTGGACTTCCTCACCGACCTGCACAACTGCGACCTGCTGGTTCTCGATGACTTCCTGACCACGCCGGTGGCTCCGCACACAGCGGCGGAGCTGCTCAACATCCTTGCCGCTCGGGAAGGCCGGGGCTCGACTCTGGTGACCTCGCAGTTCGATCCGCCCGATTGGTACAAGTCGCTCCAAGACGCGGTCATCGCCGAATCGATCCTCAACCGGATCGTCGCCGGCGCCGAGATCATCGCCCTCGACGGCCCGAACATGAGACGACACCTCGCCACGGCAACGCCATAGCGGCCCAGCGGTCGGACGGGCAGATGCCGCTATCCGATGCCCGTCCGACCGCTACCCGATCATCAGAACCGCGCTTTCCGAAGGGCGTCCCAAACACCCCGGTACCTCCGAGGTGTCCTGCTCCCCGTAGCCGGCCTTCGGTCGCGCGAAAGCAGTTCGGAAGGCGGTGATCCCCGCGACGGCGACGACCGCCGGGCGCAGCTCCCCGGCGAGCGTGGCCACGCGCACCGCACCCGCACGCAGCTCCTCACTGGTGAGCTCGTCGGCTCGGGCGGTCGCGCGGCCGACGAGGTTCGTCATCCCGATGCCCCGCGAGAGCAACTGCTGTTCGTCGGCGGCCGAGAACCCGGTGGCGGCATCGATGACGTGGTCGGTCAACCCCGCCCGGTGCAGTGACGGCCAGAACCGGTTCCCGGGTCTCGCGAACGGCGCGTTGACGGCCGCCGTCCACAAGCCCGGGTTCACCCCGACGATGAGCAACCGCAGGCTCTCGGCGTCAGTGGGCAGGACATCGTCGACCCCGTGCGGATCCTCAGTGGCGAACCGGGCGAGCTCGTCGCGCTTCGGGCGGCGCCCGCCCGACGGAGAGGGACGCCGCGGGATGCCGGTCACGACGATCTCAGCCATGGTGCGAGGTTAGCGCGGCACCTGACCGGGCGGGCGCGACGCATAGAGGACACACTCAGGCCTCTTCACCTGACAGGCTGGGACCATGAGCCCGACGGACAGCCCTGACGCACCGTTGATCGTGGCGAACGTCGACCGGTGGCGCGAGTGGCTGATCACGAACGGCGAGAGCTGCGACGGGACCTGGCTGATGCTCGCCAAGAAGGGGGTCACCTCCCCCACCTCGCTCTCCTATCAGGAGGCGCTCGAGGAGGCGCTGTGCAGCGGGTGGATCGACGGGCAGCGCAGGTCGCACGACGAGAAGACGTTCGTGCAACGGTTCACCCCCCGCCGCGCGCGTTCCATCTGGTCACTGCGGAACGTCGAGATCGTCACCCGCCTCGCCGAGGATCGGAGGCTGCGCCCGCGGGGCGTCGCCGAGATCGAGCGGGCGAGGTCCGACGGCCGCTGGGACCGCGCCTACGCCGGCTCCGCGTCAGCACAGCTCCCCGAGGCCCTCGTGACCGCGCTCGAGGCGACGCCGGCCGCAGGGGCCGCCTTCGCCCGACTCACCCGCGCCGAGCGCTACAGCGCGATCCACCCACTCCTGATCGCCCGGGACGACGCCACTCTCGAGCGACAGGTCGGACGGCTGATCTCGCGGCTCACGTCACCGCGATCAGGTCCCCCACGCGACATGATGTGACGACGACGAGGGCGGCAGTCGCCACGGCGAGACGCCCCGCGCACGGGACGCGATCCCTCTCCGCAGGGATCTGGGAGGATCTCCACTCCCAGTGTTCGGGGCCGGCCGACGGTTGCAGCCGATGACGCTCGAGCTCTCGCTAGCCGATCATGTAGGCGAAACCCCGGCCCGATTTCTCTAGTGCGCGGAGGAAACGTCTCGCCCGGCCCAGGTGGAACTTCACGTACTGCGCTTCCGATTCCACTTCTCCGACCGAGTCGCTGTTGTGGCGGGTGAACCAGGGGACAAAGTCCGCGCGGGTGATCGCGTCCAGATCGTCGGCTATCAGGGCGACGTCTCCGGGCGGGATCGCTCTCACCCACGGCAGCCACGCCTCCCAGCCGTCTAGAGGTGTCACCTCTCCTTCGAACATCCGGTATGCCGGCCTGGGCTCTTCGGCTGGGTCGGACGGCTCCGACATCCTCTGGAGATTTCTCCACGCCTTGTCGAGGTAGAGCATGTCTTCCTCCGCAGGCCCCTGCTGAAAGTCGGTCGTACCCATGGTGAAGCCGTGGGGCAGACCGACGGCGTCCGCGAACGGGTCCGGACTGATGTGAGCCCGTGGGTCGGAGAGCACCGCCTGCGTGATCTCGGCGTCGAAGGCGTATGCGTAATAGCGGATTCCCATGTGTCCAGCATCCAACCGCCACCAGGGATCCGGTAAGCCCTCCACATCGATCTGTGGACAACAATCGCGGATGATCTTCGCCTGTGAAAAACCTCCGAAGTATCTCGGCGACGGTGTAGAGGCATAGCGTCAGCCCGATTCACGGGGAGTCGAGCAGCCCGATCCCGTAGTCGGCGACAACGGCCCGCACCTCGGCGAGGTAGCGCTGCGCCTGCGCAGTGAGCGGGATCCCGGAATGGCTGATCCAGCCGATCTCGATGCTCTCGTCCACGTCGAGCGGGATGGCGACGATCTCCGGATCGAGGTCGTCGCTGATGATTCCGGTGGAGATCGTGTACCCGTCGAGACCGATCATGAGGTTGAAGATGGTCGCGCGGTCGGAGACCCTGATCTCTCTCTTACTCGACCGGGTGGAGAGGATCTCCTCGGCGAAGTAGAACGAATTGTTCGCGCCCTGGTCAAAAGTGAGCCTGGGCAGGTCCGCGAGATCGTCGAGGGTGACGCGTTCCCGGGATGCCAACGGGTTCTGCCTGGAGATGAAGATGTGCGGCAGCGCTGCGAAGAGTGGGTGGAAGACCAGGCCGGAATCGCGGAGAAGCTTGTCGATGACCTTCCGGTTGAAGTCGTTCCGGTAGAGCACACCCACCTCGCTGCGGAGGGTCCGGACATCCTCGATGATGTCCCAGGTTCGCGTCTCACGAAGCGAGAACTCGTACTGTTCCGCCTCGCCTGATCGCACCATCCGGATGAACGCCTCGACCACGAACGAGTAGTGCTGCGCCGACACCCCGAGCAGTCGGCGGGACGGCGGCTGACCGAGGTAGCGCTGCTCCAGTAGGGACATCTGCTCGACCACCTGCCTGGCGTAGCCGAGGAACTCCGCTCCCTCGTCGGTCAGCGTCACTCCTCGGGCGGATCGGACGAGGAGGGTGCGCCCCACTCTGTTCTCCAGGTCCTTCATGGAGGCGGACATGGTCGGCTGGGCGACATAGAGCAGCTCCGCAGCGCCGGTGATCGAGCCTTCCGCCGCGACCTCGATGAAGTAGTGCAGCTGCTGGAGGGTGATTCCCCTGGATTCTCGACGCATAGCTCAAGGCTATACAACTCCATATCAAATGGTAGTTACCCGATAACTGAACTGGGACTGCAGGATGGGGGCACAGACTTTCCGCCGAGCCGAGCCCGGCCGATCACGACCCGAACGGGACGCACATGTCGAACGAATTCACGTATCGCATCACCACCACCCGCTTCGACGAGAACTACTCACCGTCGGAGAACTCCCGAACCACCACGAACTTCGCGAACCTGGCCCGAGGCGAGCACCGTCAGCAGAACCTCCGCCGAACCCTGTCGATGATCAACCACCGGTTCAATGACCTCGCACGCCGGGACAATCCGACCGGGGACCGCTACTCCGTCGAGCTCGAGATCGTCTCCGCCGAGCTGCAGTTCCACTCGAAGGGCGCGGACCACCGGTTCCCCCTGCTCGAGGTACTGGACATACAGATCGTCGACCGGGACACCGGAGCCCGCATCCCCGGGATCGTCGGGAACAACTTCTCGTCCTACGTCCGCGATTTCGACTTCAGCGTTCGGCTGCCAGCGGTCAACGAGGGACGCTCCGAGTTCACCGTGCCCGGCGACTTCGGCGACCTGCACGGCAAGCTGTTCCAGCACTTCCTCGACTCCGAGGCCTACCGGGAGCGCTTCGAGGTGGATCCCGTGATCTGCATCAGTGTGTCCACGAGCCGGACCTACCGTCGGACCGGACACCACCATCCGACCCTCGGTGTCGAGTACCAGCAGGACGACTATTCGTTGACCGACGAGTACTTCCGCAAGATGGGGCTCCAGGTCCGGTATTTCCTGCCGCCCGGCGGAGTCGCCCCGCTCGCGTTCTACTTCCGAGGCGATCTGCTCAGCGACTACACCGACCTGCAGCTCATAGGCACGGTGAGCGTCATGGAGACCTTCCAGCGGATCTATCGGCCGGAGATCTACAACGCGACCTCCCCCGCCGCAGAGATCTACCGACCGACCCTGGAACAGAAGGACTACTCGCTCACCCCGATCATCTACGACCGTGTCGAGCGCAGTCAGCTCGCGAAGAAGCAGGGAAAGTACACGGAAGACCACCTTGTGGAGCCCCATCGCGAACTCCTCGAGCAGTGGGCCGCCCGCTACCCCGTCCTCGTCGGATGACCACCGGAGGAGAGTCGACCATGAACCAGATCCTGCCCACGTCCATCGTCGGCAGCCTGCCCAAGCCCTCGTGGCTCGCCCAGCCTGAAACCCTCTGGGCGCCCTGGAGGCTACAGGGCGATGAGTTGGTCGAGGGTAAGCAGGACGCGCTGCGCATTGCCGTGAAGGAACAGAGCGATCGCGGAATCGACATCGTCAGTGACGGCGAGCAGACCCGTCAGCACTTTGTGACGACGTTCATCGAGCATCTCGACGGGGTCGACGTCGAGCAGCGCGAGACGGTTCGGATCCGCGATCGTTACGAGGCGAGTGTGCCCACCGTGGTCGGTGACGTGAGCCGCTCCGAGCCGGTCTTCGTCGACGACGCGAAATTCCTACGACAGCAGACCGATCGGCCGATCAAGTGGGCGCTCCCCGGCCCCATGACGATGATCGACACGCTCTATGACGGCCACTACTCCAGTCGCGAGAAGTTGGCGTGGGAGTTCGCGACGATCCTCAACCAGGAGGCACGAGACCTGGAGGCTGCGGGGGTCGACATCATCCAGTTCGACGAGCCCGCGTTCAACGTCTACTCCGATGAAGTGAAGGACTGGGGCGTGGCGACGCTGGAAAGGGCGGCGGAGGGACTACGAGCGGAGACCGCGGTGCACATCTGCTACGGCTACGGGATCAAGACGAACACCGACTGGAAGGCCACCCTCGGTTCGGAATGGCGCCAGTACGAGGAGTCGTTCCCCCTCCTGCAGCAGTCCAGCATCGACATCATCTCCCTGGAGTGCCACAACTCCCGTGTCCCGATCGACCTCGTCGAACTGGTCCGCGGCAAGAAGGTCATGCTCGGGGCGATCGACGTGGCCAACGAGAAGGTCGAGACTCCGGAGGAGGTCGCCGCCACGCTCCGCAACGCCCTGCAGTTCGTCGACGAGGACAGACTCCTGCCGAGCACAAACTGCGGCATGGCGCCCTTATCCCGGGACATCGCACTGGCGAAGTTGAGCTCGCTCAGCGCGGGTGCTCGCATCGTTCGTGAGGAGCTATCGGCCGCCAAGGCCTGACCTATCGGTCTGAGAACGCCAGCGGCCCCGCCTGCCAAGGCAGACGGGGCCCTCGCTGAAGCGCCGAGGATCACACGTTGAAGCGGAACTCCACCACGTCGCCGTCGGCCATCACATAGTCCTTGCCCTCCATGCGCACCTTGCCGGCGGCCTTGGCGGCGGCCATCGAACCGGCGGCGTCGAGGTCGTCAAAGGAGACGATCTCGGCTTTGATGAAGCCCTTCTCGAAGTCGGTGTGGATCACGCCGGCGGCCTTGGGGGCGGTGTCGCCCTTGCGGATCGTCCAGGCACGCGACTCCTTGGGCCCGGCGGTGAGGTAGGTCTGTAGGCCCAGGGTGTGGAAACCGGCTCGGGCCAGCGCGTTCAGGCCCGGCTCGTCCTGACCGATCGACTCGAGCAACTCCATGGCGTCGGACTCGTCGAGCTCGCGGAGCTCGGACTCGACCTTGGCGTCGAGGAACACGCAGTCGGCGGGGGCCACGGCGGCGCGCAGCTCGGCCTGACGCTCCGCGTCGGTCAGCACGGCCTCGTCGGCGTTGAAGACGTAGAGGAACGGCTTGGCGGTCATCAGGTGCAGGTCTCGCAGCAGGGTGCGGTCGACCTCGTCCTGCGCCTTGAACAGGGTCCGGCCGTCCTCGAGCACGGCCTGCGCCTTGCGGATCTCCTCGAGCTGCGGAAGCAGGGACTTGTCCTTGCGGGACTCCTTCTCCAGGCGCGGAACGGCCTTCTCGAGGGTCTCCATGTCGGCCAGGATCAGCTCGGTGGCGATCACCTCGATGTCGGCCATCGGATCGACCCGGCCGTCCACGTGGATCACATCCGGGTCGTCGAACACCCGCACGACCTGGCAGATGGCCTCGGCCTCGCGGATGTTGGCGAGGAACTTGTTACCCATGCCCTCGCCGGTGCTGGCGCCCTTGACGATGCCGGCGATGTCCACGAACGACACGACCGCCGGCAGGATCCGCTCGGAGCCGAAGATCTCGGCCAGGCGGGCCAGGCGGGGATCCGGCAGGTCCACGACCCCGATGTTGGGCTCGATCGTGGCGAACGGATAGTTCGCGGCTAGCGCATCGTTGTTCGTCAGGGCGTTGAACAGGGTCGACTTACCGACGTTGGGCAGTCCGACGATTCCGAGGGTGAGGCTCACGAGGCCCGAGTCTACGTCCCGCCCTGCCCGTGCCCCCTGCCCGCCACCCCGGCCGGTCACAGGGAGCGCGCCCGCGTGACCTCTGACATCATGTGTGACATGAGTGACGAGCCGAAACCGCCTCCTCCAGTCGGGACAGACGAGGAGCACGTCGACCGGTCCGTCCTCATCGGTCTCGGCGGGCGATGGGTCACCGACTGGGCGCTGCGCCTGGCCATCCTGCTCATCGCGGGGTGGCTGCTGAGCCAGATCGGTGGCGCGCTGTGGGTGGGCATCCTGCCGATCCTGCTCGCGCTCATCGTGGCGACGGTCCTCTGGCCCCCCACGGGATGGATGACCCGTCACGGCGTCCCCAAGGCCCTCGCCGCACTCATCTCGCTCCTCGGGGCGCTCGGAGCGGTCGCGGGCGTTCTCGCACTGATCGCCCCGTCGATCATCGATCAGAGCGTCCAGCTGGCGGATCAGGCCTCGGAGGCGATCGTCGAGGTCCAGGACTGGCTCCGGGGTCCGCCACTGAACATCCGGGACGAGCAGCTCGACAGCGTGCTGGGCCAGCTCAGCTCGACTCTGCAGGACCGCGGTGACCAGATCGCCAACGGCGTGTTCACCGGCGTGACCGCGGTGGGGTCGCTCCTCATCACCTTCGTCCTGGTCCTGGTCCTCACGTTCTTCTTCATCAAGGACGGCCCGCGGTTCCTGCCGTTCGTGCGACGGATCGCCGGCCGCAATGCCGGCCGCCACCTCACGGAGGTCCTCACCCGCAGCTGGAACACCCTCGGCGGCTACATCCGGGCCCAGGCGATCGTCTCGTTCGTCGACGCCTTCTTCATCGGCCTCGCGCTGGTCCTCCTGGGTGTGCCGCTGGCGTGGGCGCTCGCGGTCATCACTTTCCTGGCCGGGTTCATCCCCATCGTCGGTGCGTTCACCGCCGGTGCGCTGGCGGTGCTCATCGCTCTGGTGGCCAACGGCCTGACCACCGCGATCATCGTGTTGGTCGTGATCATCGCGGTGCAGCAACTCGAGAGCAACATCCTCCAGCCGATCCTGCAGTCGAAGGCGATGAACCTGCATCCGGTGGTGATCCTGCTCGGGGTGGCCGCGGGCGGCACCCTGTTCGGCATCGTCGGGGCGTTCCTCGCGGTGCCGATCCTGGCGGTGGTCGCCGTGATGCTCCGCTACCTGGGCGAGCAGATCGATCTCCGGACCGGGGACGTCACCGCGTCGGACCTCGCGTCCGCCACCGACGAGGGACGTCTGACGGCCTGGCTCGGCGAGATGTCGAGCTCGCGGTTCGCGCCGCTGCGCAAGAGCAGCAACGCCATCATGGCGGGAATCAAGGACACCCGACCGGGACCGGTCCACGGGGCCCCGGACAGCGGGTCCGTCGGTGCGACCGGGCCGGGCGATTCGGTCGTGGGAACCCTCGAACTCGACGACGACGAGGTGGTCCCGCCGGATCCGGATGCCGACGATCCGTCCGCCGACCAGGCGAATCCTCCCACGGGGCCCGTCGACCCGAAGGCCGTGTACGGTAACCGACCCTCGCCCTCGGAGAGCAAGCCCAACGCGCTGCGGCGCTTCGGCAGATTCCTCGCTCGCCGACTCGAGAGTTAGAGTCTCATCCTGTGAGCACACGGAGGAGCGGACGGGTCCCGGCGGACGAGAGGTCCGTCGTCTCGACCGTTCGGGGCCTGCCGGCCTGGTCCGCGGTCCTGCTCGCGGTGGCCGTCACCCTCACCGGGGTGGCGATCGACTCGCTCTCCGGGGGCCTCGGCACCGGCTTCACCGTGGGCTACTTCCTCGGGTGTCTGATCGCGGTGCTGGCGGTGTCCCGCCGGGCGCTGTTCGTCGCCGGCATCCAACCGCCGCTCATCATGTCGGTGCTCGTCCCGATGGCCTCGGTGATCGCCGGAGCGGGACTGACCGCGGCGGCCTTCTCCCGTTCCCAGATGATCTCGTTGGTGCTGCCGCTGGCGACCAGGTTCCCGCTGATGCTCACGACCACCCTGGTCGTGGTGGCGATCGCCCTGATCAGGGCCTTCGTCCTCGAACCCCGCAGCCCGCGACCGGTGGCCGTCCGCCGCCAGCGGGCGGCCCCGGCGCACGCCCGCCGCTGAGGCTCCCGCGGATCCCGGGGCTCCCGGGGCTCCCGCGGATCAGACCTTCTTGGGAACCCGCAGCTCGCGGGGCAGCGAGAACGTGATGGTCTCCTGGGCGGTCCGCACCGAGGAGACGTCGTTGAAGCCGTGGTCGGCCAGCAGGTCCACCACACCTCGGACCAGCAACTCCGGCACCGAGGCGCCCGAGGTCACCCCCACCGTGGTGACGCCCTCGAACCAGGACGTGTCGATCTCCTTGGCGTAGTCCACCAGGTGCGCGTCGCGCGCACCGGCCTGCAGGGCCACCTCGACCAGGCGGACAGAGTTGGACGAGTTCTGGGAGCCCACCACGATCACCAGGTCGCACTGCGGCGCCATCGTCTTGACCGCGACCTGCCGGTTCTGGGTGGCGTAGCAGATGTCGTCCGACGGCGGATCGATCAGCGTCGGGTACTTCTCCTTGAGCCGCCGCACCGTCTCCATCGTCTCGTCCACGCTGAGCGTGGTCTGCGAGAGCCAGATCAGCTTCTCGGTGTCGACGGGGATGTCGAGGGCGTCGACGGACTCCGGGCCGTCGACCAGGGTCACCACATCGGGGGCCTCGCCCGCGGTCCCCTCGACCTCCTCGTGGCCCTCGTGGCCGACCAGGAGGATCAGGTACCCCTCCCGGGCGAAGCGCTTGACCTCGGTGTGAACCTTGGTCACGAGCGGGCAGGTGGCGTCGAAGGTGTTCAGCTCCAGCTGCAGGGCGCTCTCGCGGACGGCCGGCGAGACGCCGTGGGCGGAGAACACCAGGTTCGACCCGTGCGGGACCTCGTCGGTCTCGTCGACGAAGATCACGCCCTGGTCGGTGAAGGACTCCACGACGTGCTTGTTGTGGACGATCTCCTTGCGGACGTACAGCGGGGCACCATGCTTGGCCAGGGCCTTCTCGACCGTCTCGACTGCCCGGTCGACGCCGGCGCAATAGCCGCGCGGTTCCGCGAGGAGCACTCGCTTGGTTGCCGGTTCGGCGATCATGTCGGTCTGCTCGGTCATGTCACCAGGGTACGGTTCATACTGGATTCCGACCATCACGCCTCCCGGACGCCCCCCGGCAGAGAGGTTCCCATGCTCCGTCCGTTCTTCCTCACCCGTGTCTCCATCGGGGTCGCCGCCTCCGCGGTGGAGCTCGCCGTGGAGCTCCCCGGTCGCGCGCTCCAGGCGGCGGTCTCGCTGCCCGCGGTCCCCGTGAAGGTCGCCGGCAGCCTGGTGCAGTCGTACCTGCACGCCGGCCAGACCGTCGCCGGTCTCGCGGTCAAGGGCGATCGGGTGATCGCGACGGTGTTCCCCTCCCGGTCGGACAAGCCGGAGTGGGCGACCTTCGACGAGGACCTCGACGACGACGGGGCCGGGGGCGGGGCTGACACCGCCGTGGGCCCGGGCGGGGACCGCGGTCCCGG
>NZ_JAALEF010000060.1:0-14918 GCF_014145245.1 Dietzia sp. B44
CGAGGAGGCTCGCCCCGAAGTCGCGCCGTGACTGCAGGACGTAGGCCGCGGCCGAACCGACCACGGCGACGACGACGAGAGGGAGCAGCGGCCACCAGCGGTCGTACACGTAAGGGGCTGTCTGGGCAGCCCACCCGAGGGGCGAGGCCCAGGACAGGGCGGATCCGCCGACAGCCGCCATGTCGCCGAGGGCACGGAGGACAAAGGAGACCCCGAGCACCACCCCGGCCATCCCCGCGGCCGCCCGCGAGTAGGCGCTGAGCTGCGCGGTCACCGCCGCGATCCCGGCGAACGCCATCCCCGTGAGCGCGGTCCCCAACCCGACGAGCACCGACCCGAGGGGGGCGAACCCGGTCGCGATGGCCAGACCTGCGACCACCGCGCACGCGAGGGCGTTGGTGATCGCGGCGACGATCAGGGTGGCGGTGAGGGCGGAGTGCCGTCCGGTGACGCTGGCGCGGATCAGCTCGGCGCGGCCGGTCTGCTCCTCGACGCGGGTGTGCCTGGTGACCAGCATGATGTTCATGAGCGCGGCGAGCAGGAACAGGTACGGGGCGTAGCCGGCGGCGAAGAACCGCTCGAAGGTGGGGGCGTCCATGCCGAGGGCCGGGCCGGTGAACATCCGGCCCACCGGCTGGGTGAACAGGGGCACTACCGCGGCCAGGTCGTCCTCCGTCGGCGCCAGCTGCGGGAGGGCCGCGCCGATGTAGATCACGAACAGCCCCAGGCCGCCGACCCACGCCGGGAGCTTGAGCCGGTCCCGCCGCAGGGAGAACCGGACGAGGGTGCCGGTGCCTGCCAGCGGGTCATCGTCACCCGCGGCATGCGGGCGCTCGCGGGCGGGAGCGGTCGCGGTGGTCATCGCGCTACCGGTCATCGCGCCGCCGGTCATCGCACTGTCCTGGCGTCAGCAGCGTCGCCGTAGTGGCGCATGAGCAGCTGCTCGAGGGTCGGCGGGTGGGCGACCAGCGAGCGGACGCCCAGTGGTGCGAGTGCACGGACGGCCTCGTCGACACTGTCCCCGTCGACCTGGAAGCGGACCTCGTCGTCGTCGATCTCCACATCGTGGACACCCTCGACCCGCCGCAGATCGCCCGCCGGTCGGTCCGTACGGGCGACCATCGTGGTGCGGGTCATGTGGCGCAGCTCCTCCAGGCTCCCGGTCTCGACGGTGCGACCCTGCCGCACGATGGAGATGCGGTCCGCTAGCGCCTCGACCTGCGCGAGGATGTGACTGGAGAGCAGGACCGTGCGGCCGGCGGCCTTGACCTCACCGATCGCCTCCTGGAACACGACCTCCATGAGGGGGTCCAGGCCCGCGGTGGGTTCGTCGAGCAGGAGCAGGTCCACCTCGGAGATCAGCGCGGAGATCAGCGCCACCTTCTGCCGGTTGCCCTTGGAGTAGGTGCGGGCCTTCTTGGTGGGGTCCAGGTCGAAACGCTCACACAGCGCGTCGCGACGGCGCCTGTCGAGCGGACCACGCAGCCGGGCGAGCAGGTCGATCGCCTCGCCGCCGGTGAGGGTGGGCCACAGCTCCACGTCACCGGGCACGTACGCGAGCCTGCGGTGGAGCTCGACGGCGTCGGTCCAGGGGTCGCCGTCGAGCAGTCTGACGATGCCGGCGTCCGCGCGGAGGAGGCCGAGCAGCACGCGCATGGTGGTGGACTTGCCGGCGCCGTTGGGGCCGAGGAAGCCGTGCACCTCCCCCCGTGCCACCTCGAGGTCAAGACCGTCGAGGGCGCGCGTGGCGCCGAAGGTCTTGACCAGACCTCTCGCCGAGATCACGACGCCGTCCATGGTGGTCACTGCTCCTTCCGGGGGCCGTCAGGGGTGTCGAACGCGTCCGCGAACCGGTCGAGTGTGCCGGGTTCGAACAGGCCCTGGGTGAACAGCTCCACGACCGGGAGCATGTAGGGGGCGAGGCTCTCCGGCGGAGCCTCGGTGTCGAGGAAGTCCACGCCGAGCAGTCGGTTCATGTGCTCGTGCAGGACCAACGATCCCAGCGACCAGAGCGTCAGTACGATGACTCGTTCGCGCGAATGGGCGCTGGGCTTGATGAGACCGGCCTCGACGGCGGCCCCGGTGTAGGCCTCGGCGTCGGCGACCATCTCGTCGATGAGATGCGCGATGTGATCGCCTCCCTCAGAGAGGGTGCGGGCCAGGTAGCGCAGCAGCGGGCGACTGTCCTCGATCTGCCGCAGCGACTGGAGCGGGTCCAACTGTGCGCCCTGGCCCATCGAGGACTCCTTGCCCTGCCGCACCAGCCGCACCACGTGCTCGTCGCAGGCCTGGTGCAGTCGGTCCTTGCTCCCGAAGTGGTGGAGAATCAGCGCCTGCGAGACACCCGCCTCGACGGCGATGGTCTTGAGGCTCGTTCCCTTGACGCCGTGCGCGCCGAACTTGGAGATCGCCGCGTCCAGGATGCGGTCGACTCCGCTTCGATGAGCGCCGCTTCGATCGGCGCCGCTGCGGGACGGGTCATCCTCGGGCACGGCTACCGCCTTTCGTCGCTGACTGAGTGTTCAGTCAACGTAGTCCTGACTGAATGGTCAGTCAATGATTGGTCAGTCGCTGGTCAACTCTGTCGTCGCCGCGGCGCCCCGATCTCACCCGAGCTCTCCCCGGGGTTCAGCACCCACCCGAGCAACCCACCGAACACCTCGGCTGGATTGGCGGTCGCGGCCGTGGCGACACGACTGATCACCCCTCCCGCACTCCTTCTGCGTACGACTCGGGCCGAGGTGGGTTCAGACGTCGACAACCCATCCGACGACGTGCAGGGCGCTACGCCCCGGTTCGTCCGGACTCCTGGGGAAGGAGATGCTTGAGGATGTCGGAGATGGTGATCACCCCGATGAACTGGCCCTGGTCCGTCACTGCGGCCAGCTGTTCGCTGCGCTCGCGCGCCTCTGCGAGCGCCTCGTACACCGGAGTGCGAGAGTCGAACACCATCACCGGGCGCGCAAAGGCACGTGCGTGCGCATCCGCGGGCTCCATCAACGTGTCACGCACATGGACCACCTCCGGAGTGGGCGAATTGCCGTCCTGGAGGAGCACCCGCGTATAGCCGGTGCGCGTCGCGGCCTGTTGGACCTGGGCCACCGTGGCTCCGGCCGGGACCGCGGTGGGTGCCGTCGAGGTGTCGACGAGCGCTCCGATATGCAACTGGTCCAAGCCGAGCGCACCCGACAACGGGGATCGGAACGAGTTGTCGAGGGAACCCGCCGTCGCCGAGTGTTCGACGAGCTGGCGGATCGTAGCCGCGTCCTGTCCACCCACGGCGGCACGCTCAACCGGCGTGACGCCACTGGCGGAGACAAGACGGTTGGCCACTGCGTTAACCCACCGCAGCAGCGGACGGAACACCCAGATGAACCCCCTCGAGGGCAGGCCCACGAACTTGGCGGCGAATTCCGGGTGCGCAATCGCCCACGACTTGGGCGCCATCTCCCCCACCACCAGATGCAGGAAGGTCACCAGGAGCAACGACAGCCCGAACGCCACGCCACCAGCGAGCTGGGCCGGTGCGCCCCACGAAGTGAAGACCGGGCCGAGCCACGAGTCCACGGCGGGCTTGGTGACCGCACCGAGTGCGAACGTGCAGACCGTGATGCCCAGCTGGGCACCGGCGAGCATGAGGGTCAGCTCGTTCATCCCGCGAAGCGCCGCGCGGGCCGAGGCACTGGTTGCCGCTTCCTTCTCGAGCCGGTGCTGTCGCGCGCCGAGGAGTGCGAACTCGATCACGACGAAGAACGCACTCAACACAATGAGCCCCGCAGTAATGGCCGTGACAACCATCGGGTTTCCCATCACCGAACCTCGCTCTTTCCAGACGCATCGTCATCGCCGGCGTCGAGGGGAACGGTGCCACCACGCTCCACGAGACGAATCCTCAGCTCACTGGGCACCAACCGCGCCACCTCGAGAACCTCGATGTCCAGCGCCACTTCTCGTGGATGGTCGGCGATCAGCTCGCGGGGATCGATTGGCAGATCGACACGCACCGTCTGCCCCACCTCGGGTAGTCGCCCGTGAGCGGCGATCACCAGACCTGCCACGGTCTCGTAGTCACCCTCGGACAGTGTGTGGCCGAGTGCCCGCTCGGCCTCGTCGATGTGGACGTCGCCATCCATCCGCCAGCACTCCTCACCCTCAAGGGAGATCACCGAATCCGCCTCGACGTCGTGCTCGTCGGTCAGTTCGCCGATCAGCTCCTCGGCGAGGTCCTCGATGGTGATCACGCCGGCGAAACCCCCGTACTCATCCACCACCGCAGCGAGCTGGGCCTCGGAGTCCGTCAGGCTGAACAGCGCATCCGGTAGGGACATCAACGAGGGGACCACCACCGCCGGGCGCATGAGCTCGGTGACCGGCGCGTCGGGCTCCAACGACCACGCGAGCACGTCCACCAACTGCACCACCCCGACCGGCTCCTGCTCAACGGTGACGACCGGATAGCGGGTGTGTCCGGTGGCCATCAGAACCCTCACCTCCCCGACCGTCGCATCGGGTGAGACGACACTGGTGTGAGACCTCGGAACCATCGCATGCTCGACCGTCCGGTCCGGAAAGTCCAGAATTCTGTCGATGAGAACAGAGAGATTCTCGGGCAGATCCCCACTTCCCCTGGCATCGGCGACGATGCGCTCGAGATCCTCCGCCGTGGCGGTGGTGTCCAGATCGTGAACAGGATTGACCCCGACTGCCCGGAGCAACAAGTTGGCAGACTTGTCGAAGACCACGATGAGCCAGCCGAACACCGTGAGGTACACAGTGGTCGAACGGGCCAGGCCACGCGCCAGGGGCTCCGGGCTGGCCAGCGCAAGGTTCTTGGGATACAACTCGCCGAAGATCATCTGCACCACCGTCGCGGCGATCAACGCCAGCACGGTACCCACCGTCACACCGACAGCCGCGGGGACGCCGACCCCACCCAACAGGGTCCCGAGCGATTGGCCGACCAGCGGTTCGGCCACGAACCCCACCAGCAGTCCGGTGACCGTGATCCCCAACTGGGCGCCCGAGAGCATGAACGAGGTCCGTTGGGTGACCTTCAGCGCACGCGCTGCCGAGACGTCCCCCGCATCCGCCCGCGCCTTGAGCCTGTTCCTGTCCACCGACATGTATGCGAACTCTTGGGCCACGAAGTAGCCGTTCGCCGCGATGATCGCGAGGATCGCGAGGATCCCCAGCAGCAGCATCAGGAGCGTCACGCCCATCAGAACGCTCGCTCACGTGATCGCGGTTCACGGTTCAGCGACCACGGGTTTCGCGGTGAAACTGGCCAGAGACAACTCGGACCCGGGTCGTCAGCCGACCCGGGCCTCTCGCAGGGGGTACCCATCAGGGGATTTCACTCGCTCCAAGTCTGAGATAGACGAACTCGTCGACGCCAAGTATTGCGCATGACCGTCTCGGCAACCACCCGGCGCACCCACCCCGCGGGAAGGCGGACCCGACCACGCCTCCCCCACCAGCGACTGACCCGGCGACACCTCGCCCGCCTGTGATTAACTGAACTGCACCAGAAGGGGAGTATCCCTCACGCGTTTCGTCGTCACTACGGTCCTCGGACCCGGCGGAGCGGGCCCGACAGGGCCGGGAGAGACCTTCGATCACCTACTGATCGAAAGGTCCCTGACTATGCACACCCCCCTCTGGCTCTGGCTTGCCGTCCTGGCGTTCATCATCGTGATGCTGGCGATCGACCTCGTCGCCCACCGCAAGGCTCACGTCATCGGCGTCCGAGAAGCCGCCACCTGGTCGGCCGTCTGGGTCACGCTCGGTGTGGGCTTCGGCGCGATCATCTGGGCCGTCTGGGGCGCCGAGTTCGGCCAGCAGTACTTCGCCGGCTACCTCATCGAGAAGTCCCTCGCGGTGGACAACGTTTTCGTGTGGGCAATCATCTTTGCCCACTTCGCCGTCCCGGCCCAGTTCCAGCACCGCGTGCTGTTCCTCGGGGTGCTGGGCGCTCTGATTTTCCGCGGGATCTTCATCGCCGGTGGCGCCGTGCTGATCGCCAACTTCTCGTGGGTGCTCTACATCTTCGCGGCGTTCCTGCTGTACACGGGTTTCCGGATGATCCGCCAGCGCGACGAGCACCTCAATCCCGACCAGTCGAAGGTGCTCCGGGCTTTCCGCCGGTTCGTGCCCATGACCGACACCTTCCACGGCCAGCGTCTGCTCGTGCGCAAGGGTGGGCTGATCATGGCCACTCCCCTGCTGGCGGTGCTGGTGCTCATCGAGACCACCGACATCATCTTTGCCGTCGACTCCATCCCCGCCATCTTCGCCGTCACCGACGAGGTGTTCCTGGTCTTCACCGCCAACGCCTTTGCCATCCTGGGCCTGCGAGCGATGTACTTCCTGCTGGCCGACCTCATCCACCGCTTCGTCTACCTCAAGATCGGGCTGGCGCTGATCCTGATCTGGGTGGGCATCAAGATGATGCTCAAGATCGACGTGTTCTACATCCCCACCGCCATCTCCCTCGCGGTCATCACGGCAGTCCTCACCGTCTCGGTTGTCGCCAGCCTGCGCGCCACCAGGGGCCAGGAACGTCAGGGGCTGCCCACGCCGGCCGACCCCCCCTTCAGGGTCGCCACCGCCGAGGAGGACGCCGCCCTCGACCCCCTCTGGCGGGCCCGGAGTGAAGCCTCCGCCGATGAATTCGAGAAGTCGTGACCGGCCGAGTTGTGCGGACTCGTGCTGCAGCTCGAGGCCAGCTGGCGATAGCATTCGAGACGGTCTCGGCGTGTCTGTTGCGAGAACCAGTCAGTCACCTCGAAAGTGCATGGGAGACCACATGCCCGAAGACCGTTCCACCGGAACTTCCTACCGCAACGGTGCCGGGACCACCTCGCTGGTCGCCGGCATCATTGCCGCGCTGGCCTCCCTGGTGCCCTTCATCGGCGGTGCGATCACCATCGCCGCCGCAGTGGTCGCCCTCGCCAGTGGATGGGTCGGTCTGAAACGAGTGGACCAAAGCGAGGCGTCGAACCACCGTGAGGCCGTCATAGGCATCGGTCTGGGACTGGCAGCACTGTTCGTGGCGTTCCTCGTCTTTGCCGCGACCAACAGCGCATAAGGGTCCACCTGACCAGGTCGATCACGCGCTATCCGGGAGATCCGCGTGGGGAAGTGCCACACGGGGAACGCCCTCCGGGGTGCGGTCTCGCGCCGATCGGCAGAGGTGCGTCGGAGACACGGCCGCACGTGCGGTGCACTCCCCATCCCGCCTAGTCGTTGCCGGACCGGGCTAGACCCGGACCCGGCTCCAGCCCGCCGTCTCCTCCGCCGCGCGATGGGTTTGTTCGAGGAACCTCAGCACCACGGCGTCGGGATCCGCCGCCTGTCGCACGAGGTGGTACGGCAGCACGTACTCACCCAGCTCGGCGCTCCAGTACGCGGGGGCCTCGACCGCCGGATGGGTGTCGTACCCCTCGGGGTGGGGATAGGCGTACGCGTAGAAGATGCCCTCCTCCGCACCACCCGGCCAGTACCCCGCGCTCGACACCTCGTCGCTGTAGGCCTCGTGCATGACCCGGTCCGGGCAGTTCGGGACGCCACCGGGATGCTCGGGGGCGGAGCGTCCGGAGAACCGGGTGACGGCCAGATCGAACGCACCCCAGAAAAAGTGGACGGGCGAGGACTTCCCACGGAACCCACCGCGGAACGTCGACAGGACGCCGTGCGCGCTGACCAGCGACCTCCAGAAACGGGCCACGGCGTCAGCGTCGTACGACGCGTGCGTGGTGTCCTCGGCGAACGGGATCACCTCCGGCAGCTCGACCGGGGTCCCGACGATCGGCACGTCGAACCCGAGATCACCCAGGTGGCCGGTGTACTCGGCGTAGAAGTCGGCGACGGTCCGCGGCTCGAGCGCCATCCGGCGGGTGCTGCCGTCAGTGACGAGGAACAGCAGGTCGTGGCTGACGAAGTCGAAGCGGATCTCCAGACCGCGGTGTCCGGCGACCATCAGGGACGTGGTGAGCCCCCGCGCGTCCACGTACAGCGGGACGCCCCACCAGTGGTTGATCTCCGGCCCGAGGGCCATCCGCGTCTTGCCGACGATCTGGGTCCACAGGTGAAGTGTGTCCCTGGTGTCGATCCACGATTCCAGGGGCAGGGCCGGCCAGGGCTCGTCTCGGGTCTCCATCGGCACATGATCCCCGATCTCGGGACCGGACGGCACCCCTCTGCATCATCCGAAACCCTGCGTCACCCGAAACCCTGCGTCACCCGGGTCGACGGCCGGGGGCCCGGTGCCGTTGGACGGCGTCGTGGTTGCCGCACCGGGCACTGCAGTAGCGCCGCTTACCGTTCCGGCTGGTGTCGACGAACACCTCGGGACACCCCGATCGGAGACAGGCCCCCAGACGGCCGCCCTCCGACTCGACCGCGAAGATCGCCAGACCGCCTGCGGTGATGGCCCGGACGCGCTCCACCACGTCGTCACCGTCGGCCGCGAAGTGCAGGTGGGGCTTGTGCCCGTCGTGCGTGCTCAGGGACGGCCTCGACGCGGCCGAGTCCAGCAGCTCGTTGATCGCGTCGCACGTGGAGTCCACGTCCGGCGCCGAGAAGGGTGCCCTCAACCACAATGCCCACTCCTGTAGGCGGGTCGACCTCGCGTCGTCGAGATCGGGCCTGCGGACGCCGTGGGCGCGAAGCACGCCGACGGCCATATCGGTGTCCCACTCCCGGGCGCCGAGTGAGGCAAGTTCCGCCGCGAGAGTCGGGCCGACCATATTGCCATGGTTGAACTGCACTGACCCATTGCACCACAGTCAGCGCATGACCACAGCAGCCTGTTCGCCCACCGACGTCGATCACGACCGCGACCACGACGCCCCCGTTCCGCAGCCTGCGGATCCGGACGCGCACCAGCACGAATGGCTGACCCGCTCCTCCCACCGCACCAGCGAGGGCACTGTGACCTACGAGTCCTGCCACTGCGGCGCGCATCGCGTCCTGCGCGCCGGCGTGCCCGTCGCCCGGGTGTAGGGAGAGGCGACGCTCAGGGCGAGGTCGAGATCGAGCGCTCCTTGACCTTGAACCAGATCGAGAAGTCCTCGGCGGCCCGACGTACGACGTCGTAGTTCGAGCCGCCGGTGAGATCGTTGAAACTGTCCCGCACGCCGTCGACTCCGGTCGACCGGGTCTCCTTGGGGATGCCGAAGCCCATCTTCCAGTCGGCGAAGCTGCGCTCGGCTGCAGGTTCCGTCAACAGGACCCGGACACGACTGTGCCTGTCATCGGCAGCGATGCGCGTCATCAACTCGTCGATCGCGGCCGGAGGGCCTTCGAGGAACTGAATGAAGCAGTTGTTCCTGAAGAGGAGGACACCGGTGATCCCGGCGGCACGATTGCGCTCCCGGGAGGTGAACAGAATGGACTCCAGATCACCCGGCAGCATCTTCCGCACCGGCACGCTCGTGTACACCAAATACTTCAGTTGTCCGCTCCCGGGCGACGTGGGGAACTCAGCGTCCAGCGACATTCAACTCTCCCTCGCTCGCATCGGAAAAGTACAGATCATTCAGGCTGGAGATCGCCTCGTCCAGGGATCCGGACTCGCCCTGCGGTCTCGACATCCTGTCGTAGCAGGTGAAACTGCCGTCAGAATTCTGATCGATGTACCCCACGAAGTTCCCGCGGAAACTACCGACGAAGAAGCTGTCTTCCACCTGGGACCATCGTATTTCTTCGTATCCTTCGATTGCCGAAGTCACTCCCACCCCTTTTCTTCCTTGACAAGGTGTTTCACCCACTGCCGTACACGTCGAGAAGAACGTGGCCCGAGCCACGTCACCGGGAGACGCTGCCGCCGCGCGCGGCCGAAACAGGGATGGGCACGCATCGACGTGTCACCCGATCCCACAGTGCTCTTCTTGCCTAAGAACTCACATCCTGCCGAAGCTATCCGTCATAGCGGCACACCGGGCCATCATGATGCGCGTCGGAAGACTGCGCCACCGATGGCATCGGTCGCGTCCGGAACACGGGCGAGTGCGATCCCGATGACGAGCGTGGTCAGACCTCTCCCGGCCGCGATACCGTCCGGCCCAGTCGGCGTGACACCGCGGCGCCCCACGGGGTGGTGAGCCGGGCCGCGGTGAGGAGGCCCTCGTCCTGCAGCACTCGGTGGACCGGGCCGCGGGTGAGCGCTCCGCCGGAGAGCACCACCGCGTCGTCCGCCCAGGCCCAGGCGAGGTCGACATCGTGCGTGGCCATGAGGATCGCGGCCCCCGCGGCGCGAAGCGACTCCAGCGCCGCGAGCAGGTCCTCACAGGAGAGCGGGTCGAGCCCGGCCGTCGGTTCGTCGAGAAGCAGGACGCGAGGCCGCATCGCCAGCGCACCCGCCAGGGCCACCCTCTTGCGCTGCCCGAAGGACAAGTGGTGGGGGACGCGGTCGGCGAGGTCGGTGATCGCCAGCGCCGCCAGGGCCTCGTCGACCCGGTGGGCCACCTCGGCGCGATCCAATCCGAGGTTCACGGGGCCGAAGGAGACGTCGGCCCGCACGGTCGTGGCGAAGATCTGGTCGTCGGGTTCCTGGAGCACCATCTGCACCGACTGCCGCAGGCGGGTGCGGTCGGCGCGGCGGTCCCGGACCCGCTCCCCGTCCAGCTCCAACTCCCCGGCCTCGAGGCGGTTCAGGCCCACGAGCAGCCGCATCAGGGTGGTCTTGCCGCTGCCGTTTCCACCGAGAAGCGCCATCTTCGCCCCGGCGGGGATCGTCAGGTCGGCGCCGTCGAGCACGGTGTGGGTGTGACCGCCGAGGGCATCGAGACGCCGGTAGGAGAACCGGGCACCGCGCAGCGCGAGGACGGTCACGTCATGACCCCCAGTATCGAGACGGACACGAGAACCAGACAGATGACGAGCACGCGGGTGGCCGAGACCGGGTCCGCCTCGGCGAGCACTGCGGTCTGGCCGCGCTCGGCGCGCATGGACATGGCGTCGTCGATCGCCCGTGCCCGCCTGACGGACAGGACGAATACCGAGGCGAACTGCGTCCCGACCGAGCTGATCGCGGCCCGGGCGGTGCGGTGTCCGAGCCTGAGGTCGTGGGAATGCCGCAGCGTGCGCGCGGAGTCGATGAGCAGGCCGATGAGCCGGTAGGTGGTGTCCACGACGTGAGCCAGCGGGGCGGGCAGTCCGGCCCGCCGGCCGGCGGCCAGGAGGTCGGCGACGGGCGTGGTGCACGCCAAGGTGATGGTGGCGGCCGTCGCGGCGATCGCCCTGCTCACCGTCCGCCAGGCGGTGTCGACCCCGGCCGGATCCACCACGAGGCGCCAGTCCACCAGGTCCAGCACGAGGGGACCGATTCCCAGGGCCAGGAACGCGACGGGGGCGAGCAACGCCGCGAGGTAGATCCTGGCGGGGACGCGGGCCAGCGCCAGGGCGCACACACAACAGACAGTCAGGATCGCCACGTGGCCCACCGGTGGCGGCACGAGCAGTGCCGCCACCAGCAGACCGCCGAAGAGCAGCAGCTTCTCGACTACCGGGAGGTCCGACCAACGGTTGTGGGACGCCGCGAGTTCGAGTGGGTTCACCTAGGGCTCGGCCGGTCAGTGCCCGGCCGGACCCGTGGCCGCCGCCGACGGGGTCGCCGCACCCGTCACGCTCTCCCGACGCTGCCTACTACGTGTCCGCAGGACGCCGAGTCCGTAACCCACGATCCCGCCGCCGATCCCGGCCTGGAGGGCGAACACCCCCGATTCGACCTCCCCCGGCAACTCGGGCAGAAGCGGCTCGAACCACGGCTCGTAGTCGGGAGAGACCTGGCTGATCGTCCCCTCGGCCTGCCCGTCCGCACCCTCGAACTCGCCGCCCGCCCCGGCGCCGTAGACCAGGGACAGCACCGCGATCGCGAACGCCACGGCGACCAGTCCCACCAACACCCACGCGCTGACGTGCTTCGTCCCGCTCATCGCACCGACTCCGTGGCCTCGACCCGATCGGCACGATCCCCGGGATCCGCGAAGGTCCCCGCGCCGGCGAGTCGCGCCCTCCGGAAGAAGCCCACCAGGTCGAGCTCGCGGGAGGCGATGCGCAGGAGCACACTGACGATCACCACGACGATCAGGGCCTCGACGATCGCCAGCGGGATCTGGGTGATGGCGAAGACGGCGAGGAACTCGGCCATCGAGTACCAGAGGCCGTGCTCGGCGCTCGGGAACGCCAGTGCGAGCTGGGCACTGGTGACGAGATACGTCACCAGGTCGGCGAGGAACGCGGCGACGAAGACCGCGCCGAGCAGCGGCACCGCGACCCGTCGACACAGGACGAACGCGCCGTAGGCGACCCACGGCCCGGCGACCCCCATGGAGAACACGTTCGCGCCGAGAGTGGTGATGCCCCCGTGCGCGAGCAGCAACGCCTGGAAGATGAGCACCACGGTGGCGACGAAGGCCATGACGGGGGGCCGGAAGATGATCGTCCCCAGGCCGGTCCCGGTGGGGTGTGAGCTGGAGCCCGTCACCGACGGGAGCTTGACGGCCGACATGACGAACGTGAACGCCCCGGCCACGCCGAGCAACACGCCCGCCTCCGGTGTCCGACGGACCGTCCTGATCACCTCGCGCGCGCCGTGGATGACGAACGGTGCCGCGACGGCCGTCCATGCCACGGCGTGCACCGAGGGGAGGAAACCCTCTGCGATATGCATATGCCTGAGACCTTTCTGCCCGTCACCTCGCGGGCACTCGTGGTGGCAGCCACGGCCGGTCTCCTGGCTCACGGGTTCCCCCGGCCCACCCCCGGAAGGGATGGACCGGATCGCCGCCGGTCCGCCTTCCCACCCACACAACGCGTGCGAGCAGTGGCACAGAGGACTGGCGACATCATCCGTTCACAGTGGCGAGGGCCGCCCCGGTCTCACACCGGGTTCCCGAGCACCGCAGCTGAGCAGATCCTAGCCCCCTCCCGAGGGCCGACTCAGTACCGCACCGATTGGGCGTCCGAGACCAGGCACATGCCCCCGACGGACTGCAGGAGAGGCCGCAGCGACCGGAGGACCTCGTCGATCCGGTCGGGGTCGACCGCCACGAGCACGAAGGTGTTGTCGAAGGTGGAGAAAGGGTCCCCACCGCGCTCACCGTGCTGTCCCCGCCCGTAGATTCCCGGGATCACGGTGCGATGGGTCAGGCCCAGCGAATCCAACGCGCCGAGGAACCTCCCGGCGACCCCGGACTCCACTACCAGTTCGATCCTTTTGACGTCTTTCATGGGATCTCCTCGCCTCAGGCGCCCAGGTACTGGGCGACGGTGTAGTAGAGCGGAATGCCGAGGACGATGTTGAACGGGAATGTCACGGCAAGGGCCATTGTGAAGTACCGGGACGGCCGCGCTTCGGGGATCGCGTAGCGCACGACGGCCGGCACCACGATGTAGGACCCGCTCGCCGCGAGCACGGCGAGCATGGTCAGGTCGCCGACCGGCAACCCGGCCAGACTGCCCAGGGCCAGCGCCATCGATGCTCCGACCAGGGGCATCACGATGCCGAACCCGATCAGGAACGGGCCCACGTCCCGGACCTCGCGGAGCTGACGGGCGACGAGCAAGCCCATCTCGAGCAGGAAGAAGGCCAGCAGCCCCTTGAACATGTCGTCGACGAACGGGGACATGGCCTCGCCGGCGTCGGCCCCCACCACGGTGCCGATCACGAGCGACCCGATCAGCAGCAGGTGCGCACCGTCGGTGAACGCCTCGTGCAGGATCGCCCGCAACGACAGGGGTGCGCCCGACACGGGAGAGGAAGCGCCGGCCCCCGCGTCACCCGCCATCTGGGCGGAACGCTGACGGGACCGTGCCCAGGTGGCCAGAAGCACCGCCATGATGATCGCGGGCGATTCCATCAGAACCAGGGCGACCGTCATGTACCCGCCGGGTTCCTCCCCACGGGCGGTCACGAACTGCGTCGCGGCGATGAAGGTCACCGCGCTGACCGACCCGTAGGTCGCGGCGATGGCGGCCGCATCGAACTCGTTCACCCTGCGCCGCAGGACCAGGAAGCCCAGCGCAGGGATCACCAGGGCCAGGAGGAGGGCGATGCCGATCACCGCCGCGGCGCGGCCGGTCAGACCGGTCTCTCGCAGAGCCTGGCCACCCTTGAACCCGATCGCCATGAGCAGGTAGAGCGACAGGAACTTGGTGACGGGGGCCGGGATCTCCAGGTTGGAGCGCACAGCGGCGACGAACAGCCCCAGGAAGAAGAACAGGATCGGCGGGTCCGTGAGGCTGCCGAGAATGCTGAGGTCCATCGAGTCTCCCCTGATCTGTCCGGAGTCCGTGCGCCGCCGAGCGGGACGAGCTGATCTCCGTCGTGGCGCGCTAGCCGCCTGTTCCGAGCGAGTAACGGGAACGACAATACATGACTTTCAAGACATGTTTTGCAACAGCCTAAATCGGTGTCGCGTGTTGTGGCGCGGCGCGCGGACCGGGCCCGCGGTGGGACGGGCTCCGTGCACGCCCACATGCGTACCGTGATTCACGTAAGGCAAAATGGCACTCGGAAGTCGTCGGTGATGGGGTGGCGTAGTGGCAGAGTGGACGTTTCTCACCAATCACGCGCACGTCCTGTTGTGCATCGCGCAGGACTCCGAGACGCGACTGCGCGACATCGCCGATGCGGTCGGGATCACCGAGCGCGCCACCCAGCGGATCGTGGCCGAACTGGAAGAGGCCGGGTACCTGCAGCGCATCCGCGACGGGCGCCGTAACCGCTACAGCCTGAACCGAGACCTGCCGCTGCGCCATCCACTCGAACGGGACCACATGGTCGGGGAGATACTCAGCGTGCTGGGGGCCCCGCGAAAGGGTGCTGGCGACGGCAACGAGTGACCCGTCGGCACTGATCGTGGCGCCCCGACAGCGTGGTCGACCACTACTAGTGGGTATCTCCGTTAGTGCGT
>NZ_JAALEF010000520.1:0-2550 GCF_014145245.1 Dietzia sp. B44
CGCGGCGAAGAGCCCGCCGCGGCCGGCGACCTCCTCCGCCGCCGCCGCCAGGTCCTCACTGTTCAGGGTGGGGGTTCCCGCCACGCCCTTCCCGTCCGCCACGGCGGAGATCCCGAACACCCCCCGGTCGAGCAACGCGCCGAGCCGTCCGAGGTTGCCGGGCACCGCGGCGCCCCACAGGCCCACGTCGACGAACGACTCGCCGGTCACCCCCTCCCGCCACCGGTCCACCTGCTCCGGGTCGGTGGCCGACGGGTCGCCGTTCGTCCCGTAGTCGACCACGGTGGTGATCCCCCCGAGGGCGGCCGAACGGGTGCCCACCGCGACGTCCTCGGTGCTCACGTGCGGGTCCACCAGCCCGGGCATCAGAACGACGTCGTCACCCAGATCGATCGTGTGATCACCCGCCAACCCGATGTCCCGTGCCTCGGACCCGGTCCGCACGGAGGAGATCACGCCGCCGTCCACCGCGACCGCCGCCTGCTGGATACGACCGTCGACCACGGCGCGGCGGGCGTGGATCAGGAGCTCGTACCTGGCCACGGATCGGTCCTCCTACGTCTAGACGGATTTCGGTGACACCCTCGGGCGTCATTGTCCCCCACGGCCGAGGTCTTCCGGGGCAGCGTCGCCGGATAGCGTGGAGGGAGACCGAACTCAGACCAGGAGGGCCCGCCATGACCGACACCCCCACCGGATTCGTCCCCACCGCCGACCTCGTCGACGAGATCGGCGAGGGCGTCCGGAGTTGCGACACCCAGTTCCGCGACCTCGGCGGCCGCACCGAGTTCTTCGGCCCGGTCTCCACGGTCCGGTGCTTCCAGGACAACGCGCTGCTCAAGAGCGTTCTGGGTGAGCCCGGAGAGGGTCGGGTCCTGGTGATCGACGGTGATGCCAGTGTGCACACGGCGCTCGTCGGCGACCTCATCGCGGAACTCGGTCGATCCAACGGCTGGGCCGGCGTGGTGGTCCACGGCGCGATCCGCGACTCCGCGGTGATCGGCACGATGGACTTCGGGTGCAAGGCCCTCGGGACCAACCCCCGCAAGTCGTCCAAGACGGGCGCCGGGGAGCGGGATGTCACCGTGAGTTTCGGCGGGGTCGACTTCGTCCCCGGCGACATGCTCTACGCGGACTCCGACGGGATCGTGGTGCGCTGACCCCGGCGCGCACCCCACGCCGGGGCGTGGCGGCCGACGGGGTCGCCGAGCGGTCAGCGGATCAGGACGCGCCCGCGAAGGTGCCGACCGAGCCGACCGACAGCTCGCCGATCGAGGCCTCCGGCCCGTAACTGCCCAACGACCCGGGCGCGTACGACCCGGTCGAGTTGGGCACGTCGACGGAGAGGACGACGGACCCGGTGTTGATGAGCGTCGTCAGCAGGTTCATCAGCGAGCCGGTGCCGAGGGAGCCGTAGCCCAGACTGCCGAGCGCGTCGATGGTCGCGGGATCGACCGACATGCACCGGGCGCCGTTCATCGTCTGGATCCACACGCAGAACGGGTCCGTCGGCTCCTCGGGCGCCGCCGTCGCCGACCCGGCCCCGGCGAGCAGGGCGGTGGCCATCAGAGCGGACGACGCCGCGGCGAGCAGGGTGGTGCGCATGTCAGGGAACCTCCGGGTAGGCACCCCACCCGGGCGTGGGGCTGTCCTCACGAAGTGTAACGGGTATCACACCGTCCGCGACCGGCGGCCCGGACGGGTCATGCCTCGCGTCTGATCCACCGCAGGAGCGGGCCGAGGGAGACCCGGTCGGTGAGATCCAGCCCGCCCAGCTCGAGCATCGACTGCTCCTCCGGGGTGAGATCCGGTTTGCGGCGCAGTGCCGCCAGCGCGGTCTTGATCCCCAGCCGCTGCCGGAACCCGAGTTGGTCGGGGGTCACCACGCCGCGCAACTGGAACAGCTTGAGGTCCCGGAGCTGGTCGGCGGAGAACTCGCTCGACATCAGGTCGATCCGGGCGTCGTCGGTGACCGGGGTGGGGCCCACCATGACGACGGCGACCCGGCGACCGGCCTCCACGAGCGCCTCCCAGTTGTCCTTGATGAACCCCGAGCCGCCCAGACCGCCACCCGGACGCATGCCCGTCACCAGGACCACCGTCCCGGCCACCACGAGCTCGGCGGGATCCACGGCGTCGTGGTGGGAGCTGCGGGCGTCGAACTCCTCCGCCACCCAGTCCGCGTAGCGGCGGGCCCCCGGGTCGTCGTCGTGCAGCACCACCGGGGCCGGCACGGCGCCGGACGTCATCTCGTTCACTGAGGCCTCCCCTGCCCGTCACGGGCGACCACGCGGGCCGCGCGGCCACCGAACGCCACCACGTCGCCGTCGGCCAGTCCGCGACCGCGCCGCACGTCGACCTCCCCGTTGACGCTGACCGCGCCCGCCGCGACGGCGTCCTTGGCCTCCGCCCCCGAATCGAGCAGCGAGGCCAGCTTGAGGAACTGGCCGAGCGTGAGCTTGCTGCCCAGATCACATTCGACGTCGTCCACTGGTGGACCGGCCGACGGTGTCACCCGCGCGGCCCGTCCGCGTCCTGCGATATGGCGGA
>NZ_JAALEF010000520.1:2601-10115 GCF_014145245.1 Dietzia sp. B44
CGTCGTCAGGGGGCGGGACCCGAGGGTGGGGCCTGCTCCTCCGGTGGCGCCGCACGACCACGCCTCGTGACCAGTGCCAGACCCATCCCGCCGGCGATGAGGACCGCGGCGGCCAGGCCCAGCGCGACGGTCTGCACCCCGGAGATGCCCAGGGAGGACGAGTCCGGGCCGTCCCCGGCGTCCGGCGAGTCCCCCTCCACCGGGAGCGGGGGGAGTTCGCTGAGCACCGGGAGATCGGTCACCTCGACCCTCGCCCCGGAGCCGGTCCCCTGTGCGGAGGCCGCGGGCCCACCGATCATCGCGACCGTCAGCCACAGCGCGACCACGAGCGCCACGACCAGGCCGACGAACACGGCACCGGACACGGCGGCAGGGCGACGGCGGACCATGTATGCCTTCCGTGACGGCGGCCGGGGTGGCCTGGATCGAATTGCCTCACATCTTAGGTTCTATTAAGGCGAAACGATACCCCGCCGTGCTCCCCCGGGCGCGCGTCCCCCGGTCAGCGCTGTGCGACGTCCGTGGGTCGAACGGGCGACGGGAGGGCCGTCTCCCCCATGAGGAAGCGGTCGACCGAGGCCGCGGCGGCGCGCCCCTCGGCGATCGCCCACACGATCAGGGACTGGCCACGTCCCATGTCCCCGGCGACGAACACACCGTCGACGTTGGTGGCGTACGTGTCGTCCCTGTCGACGTTGCCCCGGTCGCTGAAGTCCACGCCCAGGTCGGAGCACAATCCGGTCTTCTGCGCGCCCGTGAACCCCATGGCCAGCAGGACCAGGTCCGCCGGGTACTCGAAGTCGGTGCCGGGCACCGCCTCGAAGCGCCCGTCGACCATCTTGACCTCGGAACCCTTGAGCGCTGTCACATGGCCGCCCTCGCCGAGGAACTCGGCGGTGGAGACGCTGTAGACCCGCTCGCCGTTCTCCTCGTGCGCAGACGCCGTGCGGAACATCAGCGGGTACACGGGCCACGGGGTCGAGGCGGCACGGGTGGCGGGCGGCCTCGGCATGATCTCGAAGCTCTTGACCGACTTCGCACCCTGGCGGGTGGCCGTTCCCAGGCAGTCGGCGCCGGTGTCGCCGCCGCCGATGATGATCACGTGCTTATCCCGTGCGTGGATCTCGGGCAGCCCGTCGGAGTCCACCACCGGGTCACCGACCGCGGCCTTGTTGGCCAGCGGCAGGTAGTCCATCGCCTGGTGGATCCCGTCGAGCTCGCGGCCCGGGACCGGGAGATCCCGTCGCATGGTGGCGCCGCCACAGAGGACGACCGCGTCGAACTCACCACGCAACTGCGAGGCGGTGATGTCCTTGCCCACGTTGACGCCGGCGCGGAACACCGTGCCCTCCGCCTCCATCTGGGCGAGGCGCCGGTCGATGATCTCCTTCTCCATCTTGAACTCGGGGATCCCGTAGCGCATCAGACCACCGACACGGTCATCGCGCTCGAAGACCGTCACCGAGTGCCCGGCGCGGGTGAGCTGCTGCGCGGCCGCCAACCCCGCCGGGCCGGAACCCACGACCGCCACCGACTGGCCGGTGCGGAACGAGGGGATCACCGGATCCATGGGACCGTCCTCCCATGCCTTCTCGGCGATCTCCACCTCGATCTGCTTGATCGTCACCGCCGGCTGGTTGATGCCCAGGACGCAGGAGCCCTCACACGGGGCCGGGCAGAGCCGCCCCGTGAACTCGGGGAAGTTGTTGGTGGCGTGCAGACGATCCACCGCCGCGTCCCACCGCCCGCGGTGCACGAGGTCGTTCCACTCCGGGATGATGTTGCCGAGCGGGCAACCCTGGTGACAGAACGGGATGCCGCAGCCCATGCAGCGACTGGCCTGGGTCTTCAGGTCGTCCTCCGGGAGGGTGGTCGACTCGTAGACCTCCTTCCAGTCCATGATCCGCAGATCCACCGGACGACGCTCGGGGAGCTCCCGTTCGGTGTGCTTGAGAAAGCCCTTCGGGTCAGCCATTTGCGGCCTCCATGATCGCCTCGTCCACGTTGCGTCCGTCCTTCTCCGCCTGCTCGATGGCGAGCAGCACGCGCTTGTAGTCGCGCGGCATGATCTTGACGAAGTGATTCACGTTCTGCGCCCAACCGGACAGGATCTCCCGCGCCCGGGTCGAATCGGTCTCGGCGGCGTGCCGCTCGACGATCCGGTGCAGGAACTCGACGTCCTCCGTCAGCAGTTCCTCGATCTCGACGAGCTCGTCGTTGAGGTTCACGGGCAGCTGCCCGTCCGGGTCGTAGAAGTACGCGACACCGCCCGACATGCCGGCGGCCACGTTGCGCCCGGTCGACCCGAGCACCACGACCTGGCCACCCGTCATGTACTCGCACGCGTGGTCACCCACGCCCTCGACCACAGCGGTGACGCCGGAGTTGCGGACGCAGAAGCGCTCGCCCACCATTCCCCGCAGGTAGATCTCACCGCTGGTCGCGCCGTAACAGATCACGTTCCCGGCGATGATGTTGTCCTCCGCCACGAAGTCCGGGGCCGCGTCCAGGGCGGGCCGGACCACGATCCGACCACCCGACAGTCCCTTGCCCACGTAGTCGTTGGCGTCACCGAAGACACGCTGGGTCACGCCGGCGGCGAGGAACGCCCCGAACGAGTTGCCCGCCGAACCGGTGAAGGTGAGGTCGATGGACCCGTCCGGCAGGCCTGCGGCCCCGTACGCCTTGGAGATCTCGTGGCTGAGCATGGTGCCGACCGAGCGGTTGACGTTGCAGATCGGGTACCGACCGGTGGCCGGGCCGGACGACGGGTCGACGAGCACCGAACGGAAGTCCTCGATGAGCGTGCGGTCGAGCACTCCCTCCAGCTTGTGGTCCTGCTGCTTGGTGCAGCGCAGGTCCTGGTGCATGAAGGGCGAGTCCGCCTGGGCGAAGACCGGCTCGAGGTCCAGCTTGGCCGCCCGCTTGTTGTGGGCGAACGCACGGGACTTGTCGAGGCACTCGGAGTGTCCGATCGCCTCGTCGAGGGACCGGAAGCCCAGCTCGGCGAGGTACTCGCGGACCTCCTCCGCGACGAACTCCATGAAGTTCACCACGTACTCGGCCTTGCCGTTGAACCGCTCGCGCAGCACCGGGTTCTGGGTGGCCACACCCACCGGGCAGGTGTCGAGGTGGCAGACGCGCATCATGACGCAGCCGGCCACGACGAGCGGCGCGGTGGCGAACCCGAACTCCTCGCCACCGAGCAGCGCCGCCACGATCACGTCGCGCCCCGTCTTGAGCTGCCCGTCGACCTGGACGACGATGCGGTCGCGGAGCCCGTTGACCAGCAGCGTCTGCTGGGTCTCGGCCAGGCCCAGCTCCCACGGTCCACCGGCGTGCTTGAGCGAGGTCAGCGGCGAGGCACCCGTGCCACCGTCGTGGCCCGAGATCAGCACCACGTCGGCGTGTGTCTTGGACACGCCCGTCGCGACGGTTCCCACGCCCTGCTCGGCGACGAGCTTGACGTGGATCCGAGCCTCGGGGTTGGCGTTCTTCAGGTCATAGATGAGCTGCGCCAGGTCCTCGATCGAGTAGATGTCGTGGTGCGGCGGGGGCGAGATCAACCCGACGCCCGGCGTGGAACCACGGACCTCGGCCACCCAGGGGTACACCTTGCCCGGCGGCAGCTGGCCGCCCTCGCCCGGCTTGGCTCCCTGGGCCATCTTGATCTGGATGTCGGTGCAGTTGGCCAGGTAGTTGCTGGTCACACCGAACCGGCCGGAGGCGACCTGCTTGATGGCCGACCGGCGCCAGTCCCCGTTGGGGTCGGGGCTGAACCTGGCGATGGACTCGCCGCCCTCACCCGAGTTGGACCGGGCGTGCAGGCGGTTCATCGCGATCGCGAGGGTCTCGTGCGCCTCCGCGGAGATGGAGCCGTAGCTCATCGCCCCGGTGGAGAACCGCTTGACGATCTCCGACACCGGCTCGACCTCGTCGATCGACACCGGCGGGCGGGTGCTCTTGAGCTCGAACAGACCGCGCAGCGTGGCGAGACGCTCCGACTGGTCGTCGACGAGCCGCGAGTACTCCTTGAAGATCTCGTATCGGCCGGACCGCGTGGAGTGCTGGAGCTTGAACACCGTGTCCGGGTTGAACAGGTGGTACTCGCCCTCGCGCCGCCACTGGTACTCGCCACCGATCTCGAGCTCGCGGTGGGCGGCCTCCTCGGGACGCGGCAGGAAGGCGAAGCGGTGCCGACGGGCCACGTCCTCGGCGATCTCGTCGAGGCCGATCCCGTCGATCGGGCTGACCGAGCCGGTGAAGTACTCGTCGCACAGTTCCTGCGACAACCCGGTGATGTCGAACAGCTGGGCGCCGGTGTAGGAGGCGAGCGTGGAGATGCCCATCTTGGACATCACCTTGAGCACGCCCTTGGCGGCCGCCTTGCGGTAGTTGGCGCAGGCCTCGACCGTGTCGATCCCGGCGAGGTCGCCCGTCTTGACGAGCTCGTCGATCGACTCGAAGGCCATGTAGGGGTTGATGGCGTTGGCTCCGTAGCCGAACAGCACCGCCATGTGGTGCACCTCGCGGGCGTCGCCCGACTCCACCACGAGGCTGACCCGGGTGCGGGTCTTCTCGCGGACGAGGTGGTGATGCACGGCGGAGGTCAACAGCAGCGACGGGATGGGCGCGTTGCGCTCGTCGGACTCACGGTCCGAGAGCACGATGACGGCGGCACCGTCCTCGATCGCGTCCGAGACCTCGCGCCGGATGCGGTCCAGCGCGATACGGAGGCCCCGCCCGCCGTGGGCGACGTTGTACAGACCGCGGACGGTCACCGCGCGAAGCGCCGGGCGGGAGTCCCCCGCCGCCCGCAGCGTGGCGAGCTCGGAGTTGCCCAGGATCGGGTTGTCGAGCTTGATCTGCCGACAGGAGTCCGGGCCGGGGTTGATGAGGTCACCCTCGGGACCGAGCGTCACCCCGTAGCTCGTGACGAGCTCCTCGCGGATGGCGTCGAGCGGCGGGTTGGTGACCTGCGCGAACCGCTGGGCGAAGTAGTCGAACAGCATCCGGGCCCGCTGGGACAGCACGGGAAGCGGGGTGTCCGTGCCCATCGACCCGGTCGCCTCTGCGCCGACACCGGCCATCGGGGAGACGAGGATGCGGAGCTCCTCCTCGGTGTAGCCGAAGACCCGCTGCCGCAGCACCACGCGCTCGTGGCTCATGATCTCCTGGCTGACCTGGGGCAGGTCGCCGAGTCGGACCATGCCCTCGTCGAGCCACTGCTGGTAGGGGTGCTCGGCGGCGAGCTGCTCCTTGATCTCCTGGTCGTCGATGATCCGCCCCGCGGCGGTGTCGACCAGGAACATGCGGCCGGGCCGCAGGCGGGTCTTGGTGACCACCTTGTCCTGCGGGATGTCCAGGACGCCGACCTCGGAGGCCATGACGACGAGACCGTCGTCGGTGACCCAGATCCGCGAGGGGCGCAGGCCGTTGCGGTCGAGGACCGCTCCGATCACGGTGCCGTCGGTGAAGGTGATCGACGCCGGACCGTCCCAGGCCTCCATGAGCGAGGCGTGGTACTCGTAGAACGCCCGCTTGGCGGGGTCCATGGTCTCGTGACGCTCCCAGGCCTCGGGCACCATCATGAGCACGGCGTGCGGAAGGGTCCGGCCGGCCAGAGTCAGCAGCTCGAGCGCCTCGTCGAACCGCGCGGTGTCCGATCCACCGGGGGTGCAGATGGGCAGGGCCGCCGACAGGTCCTCGATGTGCTCGCTCGACATGAGCGACTCACGGGCCCGCATCCAGTTCTCGTTGCCGCGGGCGGTGTTGATCTCCCCGTTGTGCGCGACGTAGCGGAACGGATGCGCGAGCGGCCAGGCCGGGAAGGTGTTGGTGGAGAAGCGGGAGTGGACGATGCCCAGGGCGGACTCCACGCGCTCGTCCTGCAGGTCGAGGTAGAACTCGGGGAGCTGCTTCTCCGTGAGCATGCCCTTGTAGACGAAGGTCCGGGGGCTCAGTGACGGGAAGTACACGGTCTCCGAGCCCAGGTCGCCCTTGCCGGGCCCCTTGGATCCGAGCTCGTGCTCGCACCGCTTGCGGACCACGAAGCACTTCCGCTCGAGTGCGAGCTCGGTGAGCAGGGCGCCGTCGGCACCCGCGGCCTTGACGAAGATCTGGTGGATGGTCGGCTGGGCGTCGCGGGAGATCGCGCCGACCGTCGAGTCGTCGACCGGGACCTCACGCCATCCGATGACAGTGACGCCCTGCTCGGCGGCGATCCTCTCCACCAGGCGCTTGGCGTCCATCGCCAGCATCCGTGACTGGGGGAGAAAACAGAGGCCGGTCGCGTACGCACCGGCCTCGGGCAGTTCCAGGTCCTGCTCCTCGCGCATCACCTCGCGGAAGAACCGGTCCGGTACCTGGATCATCAGACCCGTGCCGTCACCGGTGTTCGCCTCGGCGCCGACAGCGCCCCGGTGCTCGAGGTTGACGAGCGCGGCGATCGCCTTCTCGACGATGTCCCGGGACTGACGTCCGTACATGTCCACGACGAACGCGACACCACAGGAATCGTGTTCATATTCAGGGCGGTACAGGCCTCTGGGGCCGGGAGTCGTCATCATCTGCTCGCCTTCGTTTGTCGACGGGCGGACTCCGTGGTGGCTGGAGCACCCGCACTCAGATCACCGTGGTGCTCTGGCCCGCAAATAATATGGGGAAAAGGGGGTAGCCGCACAATTGGGTTTCGTCAATCGACGCGGACTGACGTGGGACACGGATTCCACCCTGTGAGATTTCTCTCAGGTCACGGGCTCTCTCGCTCCCGAAATGGCAACTGCCCCGCTCCGAGTGGACCACTCGGAGCGGGGCAGTTGGGGTGTCAGATCACCGGATGAACGACAACGGGGGCAGGGTGACGCCGTCCGGCAGCCCCACCTCGTAGTCGCCGAGCGAACCCGTGGTGACGATGGCCGCGTTGGCGGTGACCGCGACCCCACCCTGGGCGCCCGGCTCACCACCGCGACCGTTGGGGGTGACCGGCCCCGGGGCCGGTGGAGCCTCGACGACGGGCTGGAAAGGAGCTGGTCCCGGCATGGCCGAACCTGCCAACGGGGGGAATCCCGGAAGCTCTGGGAGTTGGATGTTCAGGTCCATCAGGGACTGCCCGATCATCGGGGCAGCGGCGATCGAGCCGCCGATGAGGACCACCGGGAGCAGGATCGGAAGTGAACCGACCGCAGAGCCGACAGTCGAGCCCAGCGGGGCGAGCGACGCGGTCAGGGAACCGATCGGGGCGAGAGACCCCTCCACCGAACCCGGCTCCAGCGACCCCATCGGGAGCGAGCCCTCCAACGAACCGTCGTCGAGGGAACCGGGCTCGACGGAGCCCTCGAGGGAGCCGTCCAGCGACCCGGCCTCGGACCCCGCCGAAAGCGGAGCGAGCGACCCGGGCTCCAGCGAGCCCTCCAACGATCCGGCGTCAGACCCGGCCGAGAGCGGCGCAAGCGAACCGGGGGCGAGGGACCCGTCGCCCGCCTCGGAGCCCGACGACCCGAGCGCCAGCAGCA
>NZ_JAALEF010000520.1:10125-14211 GCF_014145245.1 Dietzia sp. B44
GCTCCAGGGAACCATCCAGCGAACCCGGCTGCTCCAGAGAACCCTCCACGGACCCCTCCAGCGCATCGGACCCGGCTTCAGAGCCGGCGAACACCGGATCGAGGGAACCAGGCCCCAGGGAACCGTCCAAAGACCCGTCAAGCGACCCGGGCCCGAGCGATCCATCGCCCGACGACCCGAGCGCCAACAGCAGGCCCAAACCAACGAGCGAACCCAGCTCAGCCGAACCGAGTTCGCTCGACCCCTCCAACGAGCCGCCGAGCGAACCCTCCAGCGCGTCAGACCCGGCCTCAGAACCAGCGAACACCGGATCAAGAGACCCGGATTCCAGAGAACCCTCCAGCGCATCGGACCCGGCTTCAGAGCCGGCGAACACCGGATCGAGGGAACCAGGTCCCAGCGACCCAGCCGGCAGGCCGACGTCTTCCGAACCTGAGGAAACTTCGTCGAGAGACCCGGGCTCTCCCGAGCCCAGCGCAAGTTCGAGGTCCAGCGCGAGACCCAAGCTCTGGCCCAATCCCAAACCGGCACCTAGACCGAGATCCGCCGATCCCGTCTGGGAATTGGCGACCGCCGGGGAGCCGACGGCGGCAAGCGCCACCGCCCCAGCGAGCGCCGCCATTCTCAGATGACGCGAACGCTTAAATGACATTGTCGTCCCTCTTTCCGTCGTGTATGCCGTAGGCCGCCGAAGGACCACTAGCACTTGCTCTCCTACTCGATATGCACATCGTGAAATCTCAGGATAGTGTTACTTCCGTCACAGTTCCACCGGTGCGGCGGAAAACTCCTCTCGTCGTCGTCGGGTGTTCCCCCCGACCACCTAGGCTCGCCGGGTGACCACCGCTCCAGACTCCCCGTCGGCCTTGCACAGGCCGCTCCGGAGCCAGCCGCTCCGCCGGATGGCGGACGGGACCGTCAAGCAGATCAACCC
This sequence comes from Dietzia sp. B44, assembly GCF_014145245.1. NCBI lineage: Bacteria > Bacillati > Actinomycetota > Actinomycetes > Mycobacteriales > Dietziaceae > Dietzia > Dietzia sp. B44. Next base: position 11,060 of record NZ_JAALEF010000520.1, read on the forward strand.
CTTCACCGGCACCGAGGTCTGGACGGTTCCCGGCCGCGGCCACCGCCCCGTCGACCATCCGCCAGGCGAGGTCCTCCCGGTGGACCCCCACGCGGCCGAGGCGTACTGCGCGTTCTGCGTGACCCGGCTGCGCGAGACCACTCCGGAGAAGTCACGGCTGGTGCGCGACGGCGACACGTGGACGACGCTCGACCGGGTGGCCGCGCACGAGCTCGGCCTCACGACCCCTGAGTTCCGGCTCTTCGGCAACCTCTTCGAGATCGTGTCGCTGGACTACTGGAGAGCGGTCCACGGATACCGGATCCCGGCCCGGGCCGCCGCGCACCAGACCGCCTATCTCGGGACCGACGAGGGCGCCGACCACGTCCGCGCTCTGGTCCGCACCAGGATCGCCGCCGCACAGGGGGATCCGGCGGACGCCGAGTCCATGACGACCGCGGAGCTGGCCGCCCACTCCGAGAGCTTCTTCGGTGGCTGCCACGACGTCGTGGTGGCCCGCCGCCACCTCACCGACGGCGCCACGAGTTCCGACCGCCACGCCTCCTCCGGGTGCCTCGACCCGGACGAGCACCAGCAGTTCATCGCCTTCACCGTCCGCGCCATGCGGAACCTGTACACCGACAACCCCCATGCCCGGTACGTGTCGGTGTTCCAGAACTGGCTGCGTCCCGCGGGCGCGTCGTTCGCACACCTGCACAAGCAACTCGTGGCGATCGACGAGGTCCCGGCGAAGACCGGTCGCGAGGTGGCCGCCCTCGCCTCGGAGCCGGACCTCTACTCCACGCTCGGGGTCGACCACGCGGCCTCGGAGGGGCTGGTGCTGGCGGCCAACGAGCACGCGGTGGCGGTGGTCGGGGTGGGGCACCGCTATCCCGCCCTCGTCATCTATTCGCGCTCCGCCGCGAGCGAGCCCTGGGAGCACTCCCCGGACGAGCTCCGCGGGGTCTCCGACCTCCTGCACGCCTGCCACGCCGCCACGGGCCCCCTGGTGCCCACCAACGAGGAGTGGCACACCCGGCCACCGGGGGTTGGCGCGGCGATGCCGTGGCGGATCGTGCTCAAGTGGCGGATCTCGAACCCCGCCGGGTTCGAGGGGGCGACCGGGATCTACGTCAACACGATCGACCCGTGGGCCCTGCGCGATCGGGTCGCGCCGCGGTTGGTCGAACTGCGTGACTCGGGTCGGATCGCCGACATGGCGCTCGGGGCGGAGTGCGGGGACGTGCGGGGGTCCTTGCGCTCCAGGTGAGGCCGGGCGAGGAGCGGGACGGGATCGACGACGACGACGAGGTGGGACGACGACGAGGTGGTCAGGTGAGCACCGGGGGTGCCCCCGCCTAGATCGCGCGTCTCGCCCGACCCCGGGGGAGCCTGGCGGCGGTGGCCTCACGGATGCCCGGCACGGAGGCGGGGATCACGACGGGTCCGGAGAGCGACGGGTCGAGCAGCATCGCCGTGGGCGTCTCCTCCGAGCCCATGTTGATGCGGCGGCAGAGCTCGTAGGCGTCCTCGTCCCGCCAGATGTTGACCCAGTGCACCTCGAGCCCCTCCCGGGCGGCGCGCCGCCGCAGCGCGGAGGAGTACGGGCACCCGGGACGCCACAACACCACCACGGCGTGCTCCACGCAGGAGCTGCGCACCGACTGCAGGGGCTCGTGACCGGTGACCCTGAGCGGCGAGTTCCACAGAGCCACCACCGCGGTCACCGCCAACACCAGCAGCGCCGGTGCCGCGCCGTGACCGAACCCCACGATGGTCCAGGCGAGCGCGCACCCCACGGCCACGACGGCCGCGGGGCCGAACCAGTGGCCGGGGACGATCTCGCGCCCCGCCCGGGCGAAGGGGTGTGTCACGCGGACGACCATACGCGTCCCGGATCCCGGTCCGCCCGTGCATTAACCGAATTGTGATGCGTCCACGATCGGCTCTCCACCCGTCGTCCGTGACGGTAGCGTCGGAGCGATGACGGACTCGCGCCCGCCGACCCCGGCCCCGCCGACCAGCACCCGGAAGCTCCGCGACCTCACGGGACCCGGGATCACCACCGCGTTCGGTATGGAGGGGACCGATCTGGGGATCACCGCCAGGACGCCTTCCGGACGCCTGCTCGCCGTGTTCGGCGACACCTTCGCGGGAGCGGTGATGGGAGCCCCCCACGTGGGGCGCCCCCACCCGGGGATCGCCGAGTGCTCCCCCACCACGGACGAGCGACCGGGGCCGGGCAACCCCGACTGGCGGTCCCCCGTCGGCCTGTTCGCGGACGACGCCGCCCCGGGCGGGGGCCTGGTGTGGACGGGCGCGGCCGGTCCCGGCCCGCCGGACTACGCGGGGCAACTCATCGACTACGTCCACGGCCGGGGTTGTTCCACCGTCCTCCCCGGCGACGTCCTGACCCTCGGCGACACGATGTATCTCCACGTCATGGTCAACGAGGGACTGGGGACGGTCACCCGGACCGAGATCCACCGCTCGGTCGACGACGGGAGCACCTGGGAGCCGACCGGTGTCACGTTCTCCCCCCGGCTCGAGGGCGGGCACCGCCAGCTGTGGACGTGGGAGACAGGTGGGGACGGATTCGTCTACGTCATGTCGACCGGGTTCCAGCGGGACAAGGGGGTCATCCTCATGCGGGTCCGCGAGGAGCACCTGGCGGATCCCGGCGTCAACGGGTGGCAGACGTGGGGCTACCGCGAGGGCGCCTGGGACTGGGGCAACCCCACGACCATCGTGCTTCCGGGCCGCATCGGCGAGATGTACCTGCGGCGGTGCGAGGACTTCTGGACCCTCACCTACTTCGACGCCGAGCACTACCGGATCGACTGCCTCACCTTCCCGCACATCGGCGCCGACCTACTGGACAGGTCGGTGACGACCCACACCACGCTCCTGCACGGCTGTGCCTGGGGCGACGAGTCCGACGGCTCAGATCCCGCCGCGGGTCCGGCACGCGTCGCCCAGCTCTACTGCGGCTGCCCGGTCCCGGGGTCCACCCCCGAGGAGTGGCACGTGGTCGTGAGCCAGTGGAACACCCACGACTCGGCCGCGGGCCCCGCCGGCTGGCCATACCGCTCCATGCAGTTCGTGGGGTCCATCCCGCGTCCGCCGGGGACACGGGCCGGGGACCGACCCGCCGCGGGCGCGTAGGTCCGCGG
>NZ_JAALEF010000521.1:0-1913 GCF_014145245.1 Dietzia sp. B44
TACACCACTTCTAGGGGCTTGACCGATCGCAGGGCGGCCACATCCGGGGAAGCGGTCCTCGAGCTCCGCTGTCAGCGAAGCGGCCCGCCGGGGCGGGCGAATCCGGCCATCAATGCAACCGGCACCGATACGCAACCCAGGTGAGCTCCCGCCGCCGGTGACGTTCGAGTCCTCGACGGCGTCAGTGGCGCGATGCGAGAACGTCGTTGTCGAGAAAACCCTTCAATCCGCCGCTGAACACATCGTTGTCGTCGCCGGCGACCATATGACCGGACCCGGTGACGTCGATCAATCTGGCGGTCGGTATGAGCTCAAGCAACTCTTTGGCGCCCTCTTCGCTGACCACGTTTGATTGTGTTCCACGAACGAGCATCGTGGGAACGGTAATCGCGGCTGCGGCGTCCCGGGCGCGTTCGTATCGCACGATCGAGTCGGTCTGGCGGGTGGGTTCGTCGCCCTGGCGCAGAAACGCCGGATCCCAATGCCAATACCAGCGGCCATCGCGCAGACGGAGGTTCTTGCGCAGCCCCTGCGGGTTGGGGGTGCGGACCCGGTTCGGGGTATACGCTGCGATCGCTGCGGCAGCGTCGTCGAGGCTGTCAAAACCATCCAGGCCACTTTGCATGAACGCCATAATCTCCGCGGTGCCGCCCGGTTCGACCTTCGGGGCGATATCGACCAACACCAGACCACGAGCGAGCTCGGGATTCTCTCCTTGTCCGATCAACGACGTCATACCGCCCATCGAGGCCCCGACCAGTACCGGCGTCTGCCCCAACTCGCCGATGACCGAGGTCAGGTCGGCGACCAGAGCGTCGATGCCATAGTCCCCGTCCGGTGCCCATTGGCTCTGCCCATGCCCCCGTGCATCCAGGGCGAGGGCGGACCAGCCGTCCGCCGCGAGCCTGCGTCCGGTGTTTCGCCAGGAATGCCGGGTCTGCCCGCCGCCGTGCAGCAACAGCACCACACCTTTACTGCTGACGTCTGAATCGCCCGCAGTTGACGGTGGATCCCACCGGTCGGCGGCAAGTGTGACACCGTCACCGCGGAGCTCAAGGGTTGTGACTACAGGATCCATAGAAGTTCCTCGCCATGATTATCGAGTGGAGCATTCTCAGTCATGTTGCCGCAGGGGGTGAATACCATTGCACACCACACTCGACCGGCACACTCACTCGACACCGACCCAGACTCCTCGTAGTCGATCAACCAGCCACAATTGGCGCACTCACAGCGGTTCAATCTCGGGTTCAGCGACGTCATCCTCTCGCCGGATGCTGGAACCGAGCTGTTCCGGGCGGAGATCGGGCGGGCGTTCCACGCGGCTGAAAGACTCGTGGAGTCGGCGCGATCGGCCGGCGCGATCCGTTCGGACTTCCACCACAGCGATCTGTACCTGCTGCAGCACCCCAACGGCGGTCTCGCGCGTGGTGTGCACGCGAGCCCACACCCATGGATAAGGGGCCCTTCCGGATCCGGAGTGCGTAACTGGGGTTCGCCGGTGATGCGGTGAGGCACAAGATGTAGGGGTCCTGGGGCGTGTGAAGATGCAAGTTCCTACACCAGCACTTCGCATCCCCAGGACCCGCTTTGAACGCTACCGCCAGCCTGCTTGCCGACACCATCTGCCGCACCGTCGAGTTGGGGGTGACCATCACCGACGCCGCCGTGGCCGACGAGCTCACGCACCTGTTCTGCTCCCCGGTCACACTGGATCCGATCTGCGCCGAGTGCGGGGTGGTGGGCCGGCTACGAGACCACATCGAGCGGCGGGTGACCGATCTGCCGATCGTCGGCCATCCCACCAGACTGCACGTACGCGTACCGCGCTTCACCTGCGGCAACACCGAGTGCGTCACGCGGATCTTCCAGCAACGCATGCCGGCGTTGGCCGAGCCGCGGGCCAAGACCAC
>NZ_JAALEF010000521.1:1923-2442 GCF_014145245.1 Dietzia sp. B44
TTGCACCCGCTGGATTCTGCAGCGCCTGGCGGTCGACCGCACCAGCGTGTCCGCGGTGGCCAAGGCCCTCGGGCTTGGCTGGGATTTGGTCAACGACCTGGCGGTCTCCGAGATCCGCACGATGGTCTACGACCAGCCCGGACACTTCGACGGGGTGCGCGTTCTAGGGGTCGATGAGCACAAGTGGAAGCACGTGCGCGGTGACGGCAGCAGCTCGTTTGTGACGGTGCTGGTCGACCTGACCCCGGTGGTGGACGGCACCGACCCGTCTCGCCTGCTGGACATGGTCCCGGGGCGTTCGGCGAGGGTCCTGACCGAGTGGCTCGACGCGCGCGACCAGGCGTTCCGTGACCGGGTCAAGGTGGTGACAATGGACGGGTTCGCCGGCTATCACACCGCCGCAGCCAAAGCCGTCCCCGAAGCGCGGACGGTGATGGATCCTTTCCACGTCGTGCACCTGGCCGCGGACAAGCTCACCGTGTGCCGCCAGCGCATCCAGCAGGCCACCACCGGGCACCG
>NZ_JAALEF010000061.1:0-5939 GCF_014145245.1 Dietzia sp. B44
CGCGGCCGATGCGGTGGGTGCTCTCGCCCTGGCCCCGCAGTTCCGTGATCGCCACGTCCACGCCCTCGGCGGCCAGTGCGCGGGCCAGCGGGAGGTAGTACCGGGCGCCGACGGCGATGCCGGGCAGGACCAGTACGGCGGGCCTGTCGGAGTCCCGCCGGTCGGCCTCCACCATCAACAGCGGACTCGTGCTGCCGTCCGCGTGCCGGAGCTCGGTCCGCCGCGGGTCGTCGGTCTTGGTCATGCGTACAGGATGCCGCAGTCCCCTGCCCACACCGCACCCGGCCCGACGTGACCACGCGCACGCTGCACGCCCACGGACGACGACGGACCCCGCCCCACTCGGATGGTGGGACGGGGTCCGTCGGAGCCGGGACCCGGGGGCGCCGGCGCGTCAGCCGATCAGATCGGGCCGTAGCGCGCGTTCATCGCCTGGGCCATCATCGGCCAGGACTGCTTGAGGTCGTCCTCCCAGTAGCCCCATGAGTGCGTGCCGTTGGGCGCGAAGTCGAACTGGGCCGGGATCTGCAGCTCGCCGAAGCGGCGGGCGAGGTTGGCCGTGCAGTACTGCGTGGCCGCCTCGATGATGCCGCCGACGATCGCCTGGTTGGCGAGGGCCGGGATGCTGTTGCGCAGACGCCAGTTCTCCAGCGACTCGTGCGGGCCGGGCAGGCCGTTGCCGGTGGAGATGAACATGGCCGGCAGGGTGCCGTTGTCGCGCTGGGCGACGAACTTGTGCGCCTGGGCGACCGGGTCGTTGGCCACCCAGCCCGGACCCGGGTAGGGGCCCCACATGTTGTCGAGGTTCGCGCCGCCACGCATGCCGGTGACGATGTTGATGAACTGGTAGCCGATCGGGGTCGACGTCTCGGCACAACCCGAGTACGAGCCGATGGCCTGGAAGCGGCCCGGGTGGTTCTGGGCGATCGTCAGGACCGAGGTGGCGGTCATCGAGATCGCGGCGAGGCTGCGCTTGCGGTTCGGGTAGTTGCCGCCGTACCGGCCCTCGAAGAGGGTCGGGAGCTCCTGCGCGAGGTAGGTCTCGAACGCCATCGGGCGGTTGGTCTCGCGGGCGTAGCGGGTCTGGACGTTGGGATCGTGACGCTGCCAGTCCGTGTAGTAGGAGAAGGCACCACCGATCGGGGTGACGGTCCAGACGTCCTTGTCGGACATGAACGCCCGGACGTCCGACTGCGCCTGCCAGGTGGCCGAGTCCTCGCCACCACCGGCGCCGTTGACCAGGTAGAGCACCGGCGCGCCGGCGTTACCGTCGCGGGGGCGCTGCACGATGTTCGGGACCTCGATGGCCATCTTGTCCGACCACACCGACACGATCAGTCGACCGTCGGGAAGCTGGGTCTCGACGACCTTGTTCTGGGCGGTGGCCTTGGTGTACTGGATGTTGCCACCCTGGGCCTGTGCCGTGCCCGTGGCAACGACGGGGACCATGGCCGCGGCGATGGCCGCTGCGGCGACCTTGGTGCCCAACCGGCCGCTCTTGACTGAACGCATATTCCGACGCCTAACCTTCTCGTTGTTCACAGACGGACCCGGGCAGACCCTCGCTTGACAGCTAACCCGATTCCCAGTAGTCACACAAGTCCCACTAAGCACACCCCTGGTGGGAGCGTGCCTACAGGACCGAGTCTTGCGCCCGCCGGGCACCATCCGAGGATGACATACCCGGGTGGCCCGCCGGTAACCGCGGAACCACCCTTGCGGCTCACGTCAACATTATCGACGCTACCCGGCCTCTTGTTACCGATATGAAGAAAATCCGATACACCCCGCGCGGCGCGTGGGCGGGCGCCACACCGGGGAGCGCACGAGAAAGGGCCCCGGGCGAGGCCCGGAGCCCTTTGTCGATCAGCCGTACGACTCAGGCCATGAAGCCGGCGTCGAGGGCCTTCTGGAAGTCGCCACCGAGGAAGTAGCCGACGCCCTTGACCAGGTTGTTGACGTTGCCGAGCAAGCCGCCGAACAGGTTGACGATGCCGCCCTCGCCGATGACCGGGCCGAGCGAACCGAGATCAATACCCATGGTGTTCTCCTAAGAAGTGTGGTTTCCGGATGCGGATCCGGGGAACGGAAAGTTGCTGGAGTTGGTCGCCTTACGCCGTGACCGGAAGCGGGGGCGCGGCCCGTGCCGCGTCAGGACCAGAAGAGCCGAGGGATCAGGTCTGGTCGGTCGCGCCGAGGCTGCCGAACAGCGCGTCGACGGCATCGATGGTGTCGGTGCCGCTGATGGAACCGGTGAATCCGATGAAGCCGTCGATGAGGTTCTTGACCGCGGTGAGTGCGGCACTGATGGCGCTGAAGTCAGGCATGTGTGTCTCCCTTTGAAAGTGGTGCCCCGGCTCATGGGGCCAGAGTCAGCATAATCTGAGCGGCTCCGAAGTCAATTGTGACCTCGGTCTCGACGGCAGCCGGGTGACGCCTTATCCGCCCAGGGCACCCTTCGTGACCCAGATCACTAGATGCAAGGAAACCCTAGCACCTTGATCTGCCTGCGCAAATACTATTGAGTCAACGACTTAATCGAGCGCATTAACTTTCCCTCACGCTGGGCGGGGCGTGGCGACGCCGCGGAGACACCTTTAGGTCGATTAACATTCATCTAGACAAGCGCCCACATAACTGCGCGTGGCACAGCAGTGCGGCCCGCGCGAGGGAGATCGCACGGGCCGCACCGGTGTGCTGAGGGCATGGCCGCCCTCAGCAGGCTCGGGTCACCACATCATGAAGCCGCCGGCGAGGGCCTCCTCGAAGTCGCCTCCGGTGAAGTAGGCCAGGCCGGAGAACAGGTCTCCGAAGGCGCCGAGGAAGTCGTTGACATAGCCGAGGGCGCCGCTGACGCCGGCGAGGGATCCGAACTCGGGGAAGAACATGGTGTACTCCTGGGTCTGCTGGGTGGTTATCTCTGGAGGTGAGCTCTGGGATCAGTCGGCGCTGATGCTCGACACGGCATCGAAGAAGTCGTTCATGCCCCCCTCGCCCCCCAGCGACCCGGTGAATGTGACGACGGCTCCGAGGATGTCGGTGATGCCTCCGAAGAGGTCGGACAGCTGACCGAAGTCGGGCATGGTGTTCTCCGTTCTCGTGCGTTCACGGCACCCTTCGAGGCGCCTGACAGGAACACTAGAAAAGGACGCGCGTCCACCACAATGGGCGAAACGGCACCGTAACCGCAGATCACAGGCTATTTACGCGGCGGGGGAAAGATGACGATCCTGTTACGGGACCGCCACCGCGGTCCAGGAGTGTCGGGCCCGCCGTGACCCGTCCGAGGGCACGCACAAAAGGCCGTGGCCCGCACCGGGGTTCTCCGGTGCGGGCCACGGCCCGGCGTACTGTGTGGGCTCGGGTCAGAAGCCCATGCCACCCATCTCGTCGCCACCCGGCATCGCCTGACCGGCGGGCTCGGGCTTGTCGGCCACGACGGCCTCGGTGGTGAGGAAGAGCGCCGCGATGGAGGCGGCGTTCTGCAGCGCGGAGCGCGTCACCTTGACCGGATCGTTGATACCGGCCTCCAGCAGGTCCTCGTACTCGCCGGTGGCGGCGTTGAGGCCCTGGGCGCCCGGGAGGCTCCGGACCTTTTCCGCCACGACGCCCGGCTCGAGACCGGCGTTGAAGGCGATCTGCTTGAGCGGGGCGCTCAGCGCGAACTTGACGATCTTCGCACCGGTGGCCTCCTCGCCCTCGAGGGACAGCCCGTCGATGGCGACCTCGGACTTGACCAGGGCGACGCCGCCGCCGGCGACGATGCCCTCCTCGACCGCGGCCTTGGCGTTGCGGACCGCGTCCTCGATGCGGTGCTTGCGCTCCTTGAGCTCGACCTCGGTGGCCGCGCCCGCCTTGATGACGGCGACGCCGCCGGCGAGCTTCGCGAGGCGCTCCTGGAGCTTCTCGCGGTCGTAGTCCGAGTCGGAGTTCTCGATCTCGGCGCGGATCTGGTTGACCCGTCCCTCGATCTGCCCCTGGTCGCCCGCGCCCTCGACGATGGTGGTCTCGTCCTTGGTCACGACGACCTTGCGCGCCTTGCCCAGCATGGAGATGTCGGCGGTCTCGAGCGAGAGGCCGACCTCCTCCGAGATGACCTGGCCACCGGTGAGGATGGCGATGTCCTGCAGCATGGCCTTGCGACGGTCACCGAAGCCCGGAGCCTTGACGGCGACGGACTTGAAGGTGCCGCGGATCTTGTTCACGACCAGCGTGGACAGGGCCTCGCCCTCGACGTCCTCGGCGATGATCAGCAGGGACTTGCCCTCGCCGATGACCTTCTCCAGCAGCGGCAGGAGGTCCTTGACGGTGGAGACCTTGCCCGAGACCAGCAGGACGTACGGATCCTCCATGACCGCCTCCTGGCGCTCCGGATCCGTCATGAAGTACTGCGAGATGTAGCCCTTGTCGAAGCGCATACCCTCGGTGAGCTCGAGATCCAGGCCGAAGGTCTGCGACTCCTCGACCGTGATCACGCCCTCCTTGCCGACCTTGTCCATGGCCTGGGCGATGAGCTCGCCGATCGCCGGGTCGGCGGCGGAGATGCCCGCGGTCGCAGCGATCTGCTCCTTGGTCTCGATCTCCTTGGCGGAGGCGATCAGGTGCGCGGTGACGGCCTCGACGGCCTTCTCGATGCCGCGCTTGATGCCCATGGGGTTGGCACCGGCGGCGACGTTGCGCAGGCCCTCGCGCACGAGCGCCTGGGCCAGGACGGTGGCGGTGGTGGTTCCGTCGCCCGCGACGTCGTCGGTCTTCTTGGCGACCTCCTTGACGAGCTCCGCACCGATCTTCTCGTACGGGTCCTCGAGCTCGATCTCCTTGGCGATGGAGACGCCGTCGTTGGTGATCGTGGGGGCGCCCCACTTCTTCTCCAGCACGACGTTGCGACCCTTGGGGCCGAGCGTGACCTTGACGGCGTCGGCGAGCTGGTTGAGACCGCTCTCCAAGCCGCGGCGGGCCTCTTCATCGAACGCGATCATCTTTGCCATTGGGTGAATCATCCTCCGGGTGTGGGGTGACACGTATGTGGTCGGCGTCGGCGCCCGCGACGGACGGAGCGGACCGTGTCAGATCCGCGCCTCACCTTGCGACCTCAGTTCAGGTGTTGCTGGCACTCAGGGTAGCCGAGTGCCAACCGCTTTTCTAGCACTCGCCCCCGACGAGTGCAAAGGGTGCGGCCCGGTGTTCACGGCGGGCGAACGACACGCACGGTCGCGCCCCGTCCCCTACCATCGAGACGCCATCGAAGCCCGTTCCCATTGGAAGGCCATCCATGCCCACCGAGTCCGCCCCCGCCGCCATCGAGAGTTCGATCGAGATCGACGCCCCACCGGCCCGGGTCTGGGAGGTTGTCTCCGAGGTCCGCAACGCACCCCAGTGGAGCAGCCAGGCGCACAAGGTCGTCGCCCTCGGTGGTCGCACGACCGCCGGGACGTGGGCGCTCAACATCAACAAGCGCGGCCCGCTCTTCTGGCCCACCACCAGCCGTGTCGTCGAGTTCGAGCCCGGTCGCAGGTTCGCCAACCGCATCACCGAGAACACCACCATCTGGGTCTTCGAGCTCGAGCCCACCGCCGACGGCGGTACCCGCCTCACCGAACGCCGTGAGGTCCCGAGCGGCCTGACCTTCATCTCGACGTTCCTCACCGACAAGCTCTTCGGCGGACAGCCCTCGTTCACCAAGGAAATGGACAGGGGCGTGTCGACCTCCCTGAAGCGGATCAAGGCCCTCGTCGAGCAGGGCTGACCGCCATGGCCGGGGTGGGCGTGGTCGCGGTGGCCCGGAGCGGGCTCGCGACGATCCTCGCGGGCTCCCTCGTGGCAGCGCTCACCGGGTGCGCGCTCTGGACCGACGACGCGGACCCCGCCACCCCCGACCGCGAGGAACCCGGCCCCACCCTGGCCGCGGGTCCACCTCCCGGTGACTGGCAGGACGTCCG
>NZ_JAALEF010000005.1:0-7007 GCF_014145245.1 Dietzia sp. B44
CGCCCGTCGTGACGAGGGCTGCCGCGGCCAGCGAGGCCGCTGCGGCGCGGGCGGCACCGATTATGTTCATCTCTTCATTAAGCCACGCCCGGTGATCATCGGCAGGTCCTTTGCGTATACCAGACCGGGCTCCGCCGCGACCACGGCCTCGACGGCGTTGACCAGCCTCATCGCGGTGACGAGCATGCCGGACTCGTTGTGGTCGCCGTGCTCGGCATGGTGGGTGAACTCCACGCGCATGGCCGGCTCACCGAGGATGTCGATGCGGTAGCACCCGTCCCCGTGGTCGGGGCGGGGCCAGTCCGGTGCCTGGTCGACGGCGGTGCGGGTGACGTGCTCCAGGACGATGCGGTCCTCGCCGTCGACCTGTCCCGCCACCTCGAACCGCAGCGCCGCCTGGGTCCCGGCCGGGACCTCGCACGCCAGCAGCGACAGGTCCCGATCCGCGGGAAGCCGCTCGTGGCGCTCGACCAGCGGTTCGTCGAGCGTCACCTCCAACGCGGCGGCGAGCTGGCGGACCACCGACCCCCAGCCCGCGGCGAGCATCCCCGGTCGGAGCAGTGGCGGCAGGGTGTCCATGGACCGACCGAAGCCGAACAGCCGCCGCATGGTCTCGCCCTGGTGGTACACCGAGTAGTCGGCGATCTCGCCCACCCGGATCAGGTCGATGCGCCGGGACAGGCTCGTCATGACCAGCGGCAGGACGTCGTTGGCGAATCCCGGGTCGATGCCGTTGACGTGCAGCGTGGCGCCACCCTCGCGGGCGGCGTCCACGAGTTGGGCGATCATCTCCTCCGGGAGGGTCCCGTGCGGGTACTGGAGCAGGACGGGGCCGGAGGCCACCACGTCGATACCCGCGCGCAGGAAGCCGCGGAAGTCCTCGATCGCCGGCATGAAGCGGGTCTCGGTCTCGGCGGTGTACACGATCGCGTCCGGGTCGAGAGCGAGCAGTGCCGCCCGGTCGTCGGTCGCGATCACCCCCAGATCCCGGCCCAGACCGGCGAGCCGGCCCGCGTCGACGCCGACCTTCGCGGGATCGGAGACGAAGACGCCCACCAGCTCCAGCTCGGGCCGGGCGTCGACGGCCTCGACCGCCATCCTGCCCAGATAGCCCGTCGACCATTCCACGACCCTGATCGGTACATCCCGGCTCGTCATGGGTGAACCCTAACGACCGGGCCGGAGCCGGCGGGGCCCCTTCACCAGATGCTCACGCGCTCCTCGGGGGCGAGCCACAGCCCGTCCCCCTCGGTCACCCCGAACGCGGCGTGGAAGTCGTCGAGGTTCCGCACCACCTGGTTGCAGCGGAACTCCGGCGGGGAGTGCGGGTCCACGGCCAACCGGCGGGCGGCCTCCTCCGCGCGGGTCTTGGTGCGCCACACGATGGCCCAGGAGGTGATGAGCCGCTGGATGCCGGTCATCCCGTCGATCTCGGGGCCCACGCCCGTCCCCTCCGCCGGCTGCACGTCGGAGCCCTCCCCGGTCGACCCCTGCGCCAGCCGGTAGGCCAGCAGCGCGATGGTCAGCCCGCCGAGGTCGCCGATGTTCTCCCCCACCGTGAAGGCTCCGTTGACGTGGTCCTTCGCGGGGTCCAGACCGTCCGGGGTCAGGCCCTGGTACTGGTCGATCAGCGCGTCCACGCGGGTGGAGAACGCGGAGCGGTCGTCGTCGGTCCACCAGTCCACCAGGTTGCCGTCGCCGTCGTACTTCGACCCCTGGTCGTCGAACCCGTGGCCGATCTCGTGACCGATCACCGCGCCGATCGCCCCGTAGTTGGCGGCGTCGTCGGAGTCGGCGTCGAAGAACGGGGGCTGGAGGATGGCGGCCGGGAACACGATCTCGTTCATCACCGGGTTGTAGTAGGCGTTGACCGTCTGCGGGGTCATGTGCCACTCGCCGCGGTCGACCGGGCCGCCGAGCTTGCCCAGTTCGTAGCGGTGCTCGAACTCGGCCGACCGCCGCACGTTGCCCAGCAGGTCGTCCGGGCGCACCTCGAGCGCCGAGTAGTCGCGCCACTTCTCCGGGTAGCCGATCTTGGGCACGAACGCCTCGAGCTTCTCCTGCGCCCGCTCGCGGGTCTCCGGCGTCATCCACGGCAACCGCGCGATGGAGTAGCGGTAGGCGGCGGTGAGGTTCTCCACCAGCTCGACCATCCGGGCCTTGTGGCCGGGCGGGAAGTGGCGGGCCACGTACTCCTTACCCACCTCCTCGCCGAGGGCCGCCTCGACCGCGGCGACGCCCCGCTTCCACCGGGCCTTGATCTCCTCCGTGCCGGACATCGCGGTGCCGTAGAAGCGGAAGTCCTCCTCCACCAGGTCGCTGGTCAGGTAGGGCGCGCGCGAACCGAGGACCCGCCACCGCAGCCATTCCTTCCACGTCTCCAGTGGTTCGGTCGACCACAGTCCGGCAACCGCGGTGAGGAAGTCGGGCTGCATGGCCACGACGCGGCCGAAGGTCTCCTCCGAGCCGCCCACCTCACGGGCCCAGTCGTGCCAGGGGAATCCGGGCGCCAGGCCGGGGAGCTCCTCCCAGGTGACGGGGTTGTAGGTCTTGTCGGCGTCGCGGCGGGCCACCACATCCCAGTGCGCGGAGGCGATGCGGGTCTCCAGCGCGACGATCCGTTCGGCGCGGGTGCGGGCGTCCTCGTCTCCCGACAGCTCCGCGAGCACGAGCATCCGCGCGATGTGATCCGTGTACTGGTCGCGCAGCTCCGCGTACTGATCCTCGCGGTAGAAGGACTCGTCCGGCAGTCCGATGCCGTACTGCACCAGGTAGAGGATGTACTCGGTGGAGTTCTTGGCGTCGTTGTTGACGTAGGCGCCGATCAGACCGCCGACGCCCACCTTCTCCAGCCGCGCCATGGCCAGGGCCAGCGAGTCGGCGTCGGTCGCGCCGTCGATCTCGGCCAGATCGGGCGCGAGCGCGGCGACGCCCGCGGCCTCGACCGCGTCGGTGTCCATGAAGGAGGCGTAGAACGCCCCGATCCGCGAGTCCACGGGGGCGTCGGTGATGATGTCCCGCACCCGCTCCTCGGACAGGTCGCGCAGCGCGAGGAAGGCACCGTCGATGGGCCGGTCCGCGGGGATCACGTGATCGCGGATCCAGGTGCCGTTGACGTGTTGGTAGAGGTCGTCCTGGGGACGGACGTCCCGGTCGACGTACTGGAGGTCGAGGCCCGAGGGGCGCGAGTCGTCGGTCGTGGTGATCTCGGTCGCTGTCATGCGACCAGGTTACGGAAGGTCCGGCGACCGGTCTCTCAGTAGAAGCCGTTCCGGGCGTTGTACTCCTTGGCGCCCGAATAGGCGTCGACCATCCCCCAGACCCAGAACCCGAGCATGATCGGGATCCCGATCAGGACCACGGACAGCAGGATGCCGAGGAAGTAGCCGGCCATGATGCCGATCCCCTTGCCTGCCTGGCCGTTGATCAGCGTGCCCAGCCCGGGCAGGAAGAAGGACAACACCAGCGAGAGCGCCGGTTCCTTGCGCGACGCCCCGTAGGCCGGCGCGTACGGGTGCACCGCGCCATAGCCCGGTGAGCCGTAGGGCTGCACGCCGTAAGGCTCCACGCCGTAGGGCTGCGTGCCGTAGGGCTGCGTGCCGTAGGGCTCCGTCCCATAAGGCTGAGTCCCGAACGGCTGGGCCCCGTAGAAATGGGCGCCGTAGGGCTGCTGCTCGAACGGCTGCTGCTCGTACTGCTGCTGGTCGAACTGCTGGTGCCCGAACGAGGGGCTCTCGTAGGACTGCGTCCCGTAGGGAGAGAACCGGTCGCCGGAGTCCGACGGGGTGCCGTACGCCGAGCCGTGGCCCCGGGGGTCGTCGCCGTACGACTCGTGGTTCTCGGACGGGGAAGTCATGTCCTCCACAGTAACGCGGAGTGACGGTGTCCCGGTTGCGAGCAGGTCTCAGTTGCGCGCGGTCATCCCGGGCCGGGCCCAGATGTCGGCGCAGTCGACGCAGGCGTCCTCCGACACGACACCGACCCGCTGCAGTTGGCCGTACATCCAGCACCCCAGGCAGAACCCCAGGGCCGCCTCGGCGAGGGCGGCGGCCACCAGCACGCCCAGGACCACGACCCCCGCCCCCGTCAACCCGCCCAGGAACAACCCGAGCGCGACCGAGGACATGACCAGGCCGATCGTCTGGGCGAACCGCTTGGGTGCACCCGCGACCAGCTTGGGCTCGGAGCTGACCCTGGGGGCCAGTACGTGCACCGAGAGCCTGCCGAACGGTGAGTACCGCGGTCCTCCGGCCACCCGGAGGGCGAAGCCGACGACAAGTGCCGCGGCGAGCCAGGTCTGCGCCGGCGGCGGCGCGAGCATCGTCACCACCGCGAGCGTCACGACGAGCCCGGCAGTGCACCGGGCGGCATAGTCGTTGACGACCTCAGGGAACGCGAACACCTCTCGCAGGCTCATGACCGACCTCCTCGACCTCTCGGTACCGTCCGTACCGCCACTCTGCATAGACAGATCTGTCTACCCATGCCCCGAGAGTACGCCTGAACCCGCGAAAGTCCCAGCCCGGTTATCCTGCGGAGCATGGCGCACCGGAGAGCAGCGGCACTTCAGCCCGGCCGTGCGATCGTCGCGGGTCTCGGCCTCGCCCTGGCCGTCGGCGCCTGCGGGCAGGTGACGCCGGGTGAATCACCCACGACCACCACCGGACCGGGCACTGCCCCCACCACGACACCGAGCGTCGCCGCCGGGACTCCCGCCCCCTCCCCCGGCCCGGACGCCACACCGGGGTGTGAGGTCCTGGCCGGGCCGGTCCACAGGCTGGTCACCGGTCAGGTCGACCCGGGAGTCGGCTCCGAGGAGGTGCGGCGCCTGGCCGACGGAGTCGAGGACAACGCCCTGTCCGCCGTGGCGAGCCGGATCTCGGGCCTGGTCGTCCAACCCGCCCCCGACCCCTCGGCCGTCGACGCCCAGTGGGTGCAGTTCGCCCGCCTCTGCGATCTCGACTGACGTACCCGGCACCTAGGCTGACGGCCGTGCCCCCACCGCTCAGACGCCGATCCGGCTCACCCCGACCGCCCGCCGCCCCGTCACTGCCGCGGCGGGAGCAACTCCAGTCGCCGCGGTCCGAACTCGAACCGGACGGGCTGTGGGACGGCGTGTGTGCCACCGCCGAGGACGCCCCCTCCCCCGACGAGGGCGCGGCGCTGATCGGCGGCGCGGAGATCCGAGAGTCGACACTGGAGGGCATCAGACTGAGCAGCGCCAGGGCCGACTCGCTCCGCCTCACCGACGTCGTGGTCAGCGGCTGCGACCTGTCCGGGATGGTCGCCGACGGGGCCACGTTCACCCGGGTCAGATTCACCGGGTGCCGGCTCACCGGCCTGGTCCTGTCCGACGCCAGACTGACCGACGTGTCCTTCGAGGACTGCCACGCCGACATGATCAACCTGCGGATGGCCCGGCTCCAGAGGGTGCGCCTGTCCGCCACCCGCTGCAGGCAGGCGGACCTGCTGGAGGCGCGGGTGGCGGACCTGTCGACGGACGGCGCCGACCTGCGGGGCGCGAGCCTCGACCGGGCCACGTTCACCGCGGTGGACCTGAGGGGTGCCGAGTTGGAGGACGTGCGGGGGGCGTCCGCGCTCCGGGGGGCGATCATCTCGCCGGAGCAGGTCGTCGGGGTCGGACTGGCACTGATCGGCGAAGCGGGGATCAGGGTCGAGTAGGCGGGATCGAGCGAGCGCTCAGGGCAGGTGCGAGGCGGCGTCGCGCCACTGGTTGACGGCCCGGTTGATCACTGCCTGGAGACGGAGAACCTGGTCGCGATCCGTGAGCGCGATGCCGTCGACACCCGTCCGCAGGACGAGCTCGGGCACCCCGCGCCCGGCACCGTTCTCGTCGAGCACCGCCTTCTCGACCACGGACACCTCGAGAACCGCGTCATCGGCCGGACCGTCGACTTCGGCGACGAGGTCGTGACGGTAGCGAGGGGTCGAACAATCTACTGCATCGGACATGAGGGGACTCCCGACTGGAACGGTGGGGCGACTCCAACAATAGAGGCGAGAAAACCCCTTATCGCACCAGTGGGACAGCGTGTTACCGGTTGTGACGGATCCGTGACCCACGCCACCCCCGTCGCGCCGGTGCTGGGCGAAGAAATCCCCGCGAAGTTGCGCGAGTTGCTTGTGTGACAGGTGTTACTAATTGATACTCACCCCATGACACCAGCCGGTCAGCCAGCCCGCCGTGCCCTTCTCCCCCGCCTTCTCGTGGCCCTCGCCTCCGCGGCGGCCCTGGCTCTCGGACTCCTCGTCGTCGTCATATCCCCCCGGGCCGACGCCGTCATCCCCCTCTCCCCCGTCTTCGACGGCCTGGCCCGCGGCGTCGACTCCTCGAGTTGGCAACACCCGCACGGCGCGCCGGTCGACTGGCACGCGGCCGCCGCGTCCGGCCAGTCCTTCGCCTTTATCAAGGCCACCGAGGGCACCGGCCCCGCGAACCGCTACTACGAGGCCGACGTCGAGCAGGCCCGGGCATCCGGCATGGCAGTGGGCAGCTACCACAAGGCCCGCCCCGCGATGGATCCCGCGGTCCAGGCCCGCGCCTTCGCCACCCGCCTGCAGTCCGTGGGAGGCGCCCAGCTGCCGCCGGTGCTCGACATCGAGACCGACGAGGGCAAGAACCCGGAGGAGCTGATCGAGTGGACGCACGTCTTCCTCACCGAACTCCAGCACCTCACCGGGCGGACCCCGATCATCTACACGTACCGCTTCTTCTGGATCGACCGGATGGCCAACACCACCCGGTTCTCCGAGTACCCGCTGTGGCTGGCCGAATACGGGGTGCCGGAGCCCACGCTCCCCGTGATCGGTGGCTGGAGCGAGTGGCTGTTCTGGCAGAACTCGGAGACCGGCGAGGTGCCGGGCTTCTCCGGCCCCGTGGACCTCAACGTCTTCGCCGGGACGCGCGAGGAGCTCGGGGCGTGGATGGGACCCGTCACGCCGGGCGAGGCGCCGGCACCCGAGCCGGCCCCCGCCCCGGAGGCCGC
>NZ_JAALEF010000062.1:0-6871 GCF_014145245.1 Dietzia sp. B44
GGCGGGCCCTCCGCTACCGCGCGCCCCGCGGAAGCCTCCGCCCCGCGACAGCAGGAGGGCGCCGAGGCGTACGGGGCCGCCCCGGGAACGATCTCCGCTCCGGGTGAACCGGTCTCGTCGTCGTCGATACCTCGTGACTCGTCGGCCCGCGGGACCGAAACGCAGACCATCGTGCACCTGGTCCGCCACGGAGAGGTGCACAACCCCGACGGCGTGCTGTACGGCCGGCTGCCGGGCTTCCGGCTCTCCGAGCTGGGGCGCAGTCAGGCCGAGACCGTGGCCCGCACGCTCGGGCAGGGGCACGACATCGTGTCGATCGTGGCCTCGCCGCTGCAGCGCGCCCAGGAGACCGCCGCCCCGTTGGCCGAGGCGTTGGGCCTGCCGGTGGGGATCGACGCCGACATCATCGAGGCCGACAACCGCTTCGAGGGAAACAAGGTCGGCGGCCGGGGAGGGGCGCTGCGCAACCCGCGGTACTGGCCGATCCTGGTCAACCCACTGCGACCCTCGTGGGGCGAGCCGTACCTGCAGATCGCGCACCGGATGATCGGGGCGGTGTACTCCACCCTCGATTCCGCCCGCGGCCACGAGGCTGTCCTGGTGAGTCACCAGCTGCCCGTGTACACCACGCGGCGGTTCCTCGAGGGCCGGCGGTTGTGGCACGACCCCCGTTCGCGGCAGTGCTCGCTGGCCTCGATCACCTCTCTGGTCTTCGAGGGCACCACGCTGCGCGACATCGTCTACTCCGAACCGGCGGGTGCGTCCGACCCGTCGCAGACAGGAGCCTGAACCATGCGACGCCCCAAGGCCGCTCTCGGCGCCCTGTTCCTCGCGGGCGCCCTCGCCACCGGCGGCTGCGCGACCGGCACAGACGCGGTGGTGACGGGCCCCGAGACGTTCGAGTTCGTCAGCCCGGACGGTCAGCTGGAGATCCACTACGACCCCCCATCCGAGCGCAAACCCGTCGCCACTCTCACCGGTCCGGATCTTTTGGACCCCGATCGCACGCTCAACGTCCAGGAGGACTTCGAGGGGCAGGTCGTGATCCTCAATTTGTGGGGCCAGTGGTGTGGCCCGTGTCGCGCCGAGTCCGACGATCTGCAGCGGTTGCAGGACGAGTTCGAACCGCAGGGCGCGACCGTGTTCGGCATCAACCTTCGGGACCCTAACCGGCAGAAGCCCGTCGACTTTGTGGAGGACAACGGCATCACGTTCCCCTCGATCTGGGATCCGAGCAACGCCGCGGTGGCCGCACTGCGCGGCTTCCCGACGTCCGTCGTCCCGGCGACGATCATCCTGGACAAGCAACACCGGGTCGCCGCCGTGTACCTGGCCGAGATCACCGATGACAAGCTGCGGGACACCGTGTCCGCGATCCTGGCCGAGGAGGTCGAGCCGGTGTGAACTCGGAGATGATCCTTCTCGCGCAGAGCGTGGGCGAGACCTTCCAGCAGACCGTGGCCAGCGGCCCGATCCTGCTGGCGCTGGGCGCGTGTGTCCTGGCAGGGCTCGTGTCCTTTGCCTCGCCGTGCGTGATCCCACTTGTGCCCGGCTACGTGGCGTACCTGGCCAGTGTCGTGGGCGCCGACCGTCCCCCGGTCACCGTTGCCGCCGCGGAGCGCCAACGAGCCGCCACGGCGACGATGACCCTGGAGGAACGCCGCACCCGCCGTTCCTCGCGTACGCGGGTTGTGGTGGCATCGCTGCTGTTCGTGGGCGGGTTCACCGTGGTCTTCGTGGCGCTCAGCGCCATGGTGCTGGGCACCGTGCAGTACCTGGCGCCCCAGCAGGAGTTGCTGCAGCGCCTCGGCGGCGTGGTGACGATCCTGATGGGGCTCGTCTTTATCGGTCTCGTGCCCACCCTGCAGCGGGATACGCGCATGCAGCCCAAGGCGCTCTCGACGTGGGTCGGCGCGCCGATGCTGGGCGCCGTCTTCGCGCTGGGCTGGACGCCGTGCCTCGGCCCGACGTTGGCCGCGGCGCTCTCCGTGGCTGCGGGAACGGGTGTCGACGCCGCCCGGGGTGTGTTGCTGATCGTCGCGTACTGCCTGGGTCTGGGGCTGCCGTTCGTGTTGGTCGCGTTCGGTTCCACCTGGGCGATGCGGACCGTCGGGTGGCTGCAGAAGCACACCCGCGCGATCCAGGTGTTCGGCGGCGTCATGCTGATCATCGTGGGCCTGCTGCTGCTCTCCGGCGCGTGGGCCCTGTTCATCGACTGGCTCCGCGACTTCGCCATCTCGGACACCACCCTGCCCATCTGAGCGGCGCCTGACAGCCCCCGCGGTCACGCGGCCTCCTCGACGATGCCGGCCGCGCGGAGGCGTGCGTGGATGGCGTGGTCGAGGTCGCGAAGGAGCCCGAAGGGCAGGATCGGCGCCTCGAGTGACGTCAGCGGTGGCGGTCCCGCCTTGGCCGGCGGCGGGTCGGCGGCCCGCGGTGTGCCGGCGGGCGGGATCCATCGGACTCCCTGCGGCGCGGTGCGGTCGGGGATCGTGCTCCAGCCGGTGTCGTGAATCATGGCGTGGCAGTCGCCGCTGGCCAGTGCGAGTTGATCGATGTTCGTCAGTCCTCCGGCTGACCAGGGTGATCCGCTGTGGTGCGCTTCGCAGTGTCTGGCGTCCTGGTCGCAATCCGGGTGGGTGCAGCCACCGTACGCCGCGAACAGGGCGAGCCGTTGGTATCGAGAGGCGGTCCTGCGGCTGCGGTAGAGCCTGAGGTCCAGCTCCTGGTCGCACAGCGCGAGGAACCAGTGGTTGCCGCGCGCCATCGCCAGCGCCTGGGGCACGGGCACGCGGATCCCGCCGTCGGTCAGGCCACAGCCGGCAAGGGTGGTGAGCTGGTCCAGGTCGACACGCACCACGATCGCCGCCGGCGCTCCGGTCTTGCGGGCGTCGGCGGACAGGGCCAGGTGCAGGGCGTGGACCATCGCGTCGTGCATGCGCTGGCCGTCGGTCCGGGTGTCTGGCGCGTCCGCGTCAGGCCACAATCGGCCGGGCTGGCCCCAGCGGGCGTGCACCTCGCGCATCAGGGCTGCCAGCTGCGGATCCATGGTCATGCTGGCGCTGGCCATCAGGTCCAGTCCCTGGCCTCCGCATGAGACCGACCTGCGGCGGGCCCGTTCTTCGGCACCTCGTTCGGTGCGGCCCGGGTCCAGGGTGTCGAGTAGCTGGTGCGCGTGCTCCTGCAATTGCCGGGTGGTGGACTTCTCGGCAGCCTCGAGCAGTTGCTGTTCCAGGCGATCGCGCACCTCGTCGTCACACTCATCCGACAGCGCGGCCAGCGCCTTACCGATGATCCTCAGCTGCCCGGCCGAGACCGTGCCGGCACCGCTGGCGCGCATGCGAGCGGAGTCGGCGATCCCGGCATCGTCGAGGCGTCCGCGGGCCTCCCCGGGCGCCAGACCCAGGCCACCGGTGAGCATCTGGCGGTCGTTGACGAAGCCCATCTGGCGGGCGGTGCCCGATTCCCGGGCCGCGGCCATGACCCGGGCCTGGGTCGCGCGGATCCGGCGTTGGGCCTGTTCGAGCGCGACGAGCTCGGCGTGCAGCTGCGTCGAGGAGGTGTGGGTCCAGTCGCGTTGTAGGTGCAGATCGAGTGCGGCGAGGATCGCCCGCAACTCTCCACCCACGCTGTCGCCGTTCCCGTTATCGCTCATGTGTTCGATTAGATCACCCGGGTACGACACTGTCCGTCGACGCAGTTCACGCGGCGTATCGACCGATCCGGAGGCCGTTACCAGGGCCAGAACGCCTTGATCATCGGCGAGATGAACAACCAGGCCAGCGACAGGTAGAAGATCACGACTGCCGCGATGAGGGTCACCACGTCGGACGGTTGGATCACGGACTTGAGCTGCTGTCTGCGATAGGCCACCCGGCGGTCCAATTCCTCCCAGCGCTGCAGTTGAGGGTCGATGTCCGTGTCCGCCTCGGCCCCCTCGCCGACGTCTGCAGGTTCTCTTTCGTTCTCGGTGTGGTCCATCCGGGTTCCTTTCTAGATCGCGTAGTGGTACTGCCGGAGCAGCAGGTCATGATGTTCGGTCACCGATTTGTAGGCCAGTTCGCCGAACTTCTTGCCCATGGGGGATCCTGCCGCTGCCCCTGCGCCGGCCCCGACGAGTGCGCCGTAGGGGCCGGCGTAGGAGCCGCCACTGGCTCCGAGCAGCGCCCCGCTCGCCATTCCGCCGCCCAAGGCGCCACCGGTCTCCGTAGCGATCTCGAAGGCACTTCCTTCGCCACGGGCGAACCGATTCACGCCGTCGTACACCGTCATCCCGGTGCCCAGGGGGCCCGCGACCTTCCCGACGAAGCGAAGTCCGGCGCTGGCCCGCCGGCCGTAGTCGTCGGGGGCGGGGTTGAGAACATGCCGACCGCGGGTGACGGGGTCGAGTTCGTCGGCGCGCCTGGGGAGCCCCGCGGACATGGCGCGGGTGAGCGCGTCGACGGCGACGCCGGGCCAAGGATCATCCGGGCCGGGGATCGGGCCCCTGTTGGGCTCCGGTGGGATCGCGTCGTGCAAGCGCGCGGCGATTTCGTCGAGTGCGCGTCCGTAGTGCTGGTCGAGTGAGGCCACGACGTCCAGAGCCTCTTCGATTGCCCCGGCATACTCGTCGACCTCGGCCTGGGTGATGTCGTCGCGGCCGGCAGCGGGCGCGAGCGAATCATCGCGGACGACCAGGCCGCGAGCCTGGGCTTCGGAGATCCGGTCGCGAACCACCTGCACCGCAGGGTCGAGCGCATTACCCGCCTGTTCAAGGGTCTTGACCAGGTCATCGAGATGGCCGGCAAGCGCGTCGATGTGGCGCAGCTCGGAGTCGACGGCATGCAGCACCGCGTCAGCGGCGACGCCCTCCCAACCCATGGCGAGGCTGTGGCGCCCCTCGGAGAGGGCCCCGCGCGCCTCCTCGGCGATGGCGAGCCGACCGGCGCTGGTCACACACGCCGTCGTCACGCCGCGGGGATCCCATAGCCGCACCGCGCCCGCCGAGTAAGTCACCTGATCTCCTCCTGTGACTCGTGTTCCGTCACCAGGTACGACGGGGCACGTCAGCGGCCGGTTCCATCGCCGAACGGATTCTTCGGAGGAGCCGTCACGAATCGGGTGGAACCATCTGGTTGGTCGGGGCGTCAAACAGATCGTGGGGACATTAAGAGGACCAGCCGCCGCGCTCGCGGCCTGCGCGGTGATGTCCGCGTGCGGAGTGAGTCAGGACAACGACCAGGCGACGACGACGAGCCCAGCGGCCGCCGAGGAGACGATCAACCCCTGGGATCTGCCGATAGAGCAGCGGCCCGCCCTCTTCGACCCGTGTGCCGAAATTCCCATTGAGGCGGTGGAGCAGGGGGTCGGCGGGCCGGTTGCGGTGAGCGATCTCCTCGCCAGGCATCGGCCGGGCGAATTGATGACTTGTGGATGGCAGAATCGTGAAGTCCACGTCACGTCGGTTTCTACTTGGAAGTCTCGCGAGGACTTTCTTTCGGATCGCAATTTCGTTATTAGAAACGAAGAATATGAAGTCTCCGGTAGGCCCGGATTGCGATTAGTTGAAACGGGGGACAACTCGGACAGTACTTGTATTCAGTTATTCTTCACTGGCCGAGGGACGGTCTGGGTCAAGTTGGACCTAGTTGGCGGATTGAGTGAGTTCAGGGGCCATCGATTCTCCGAGGCTTGCGGTGCGCTCGACCAGGCGATCGGTCCTATCATGATGCATCTTCCGCAGGAGGATTTCTAATGCCTGTCCATCTCGATCAAGGTGCAGCTGAGGGCTGCATTCAACTTTGTGGAGAGTTCATAGATGCACTCAGGTACGGTTCGAACTTCGACGTGACCGAAGTGCAAACCTCAACTCCCGGCGCTTTCGACACCGCCCGGCAAATCGGCACCGTGTATTCGCTATTCGTGGGAGAAGACCTGCGAACCTTGCTTAACGGCTATGTGGATCAGGCGAAGGCCATGGCCATGCTTTTCGCCGCCGCCGGCGGTTTAATCGAGGCGCAGGACGAGGCGGTAGCAGCGGCGCTGGGGAAGGCGGCGCAGGAGCCGGCCGGTCTGCAGAGCCTGGGACTGATGGGCTCACTCGGGTCGACCCTCCTGATGCTGGACGCCGCCGACGGGACCAGCACGCTGCACGGGTATGACCGAGTGGGACCCGAGGAGGTATCGGGCGCCCCACTGGCGAAGATGGTCTCCGGGGCACAGGCTCTGGATCCGGCGCAGTTCCAGCAGGTGCGGGATCGAGTCAGCACCGTCGCGACAAGCCTCCACACGGCAGCGGCAAACCTTCGCAGCGGCCTGGGCAACGCACTGGGCAGCCAGTGGCAGGGTGAGTTCGCTAACCAGGCCAGCGCCTCGGTGGGATCATTCACCGAATCGGTAGACAGACTGGCCACGGTCCTCGAAGTGGTGGCCACCAAGGCGAGCACCGCCGAGGACGGTTTCAGCACCACCAAGTCGCGGATCGGCGAGGAGTCCGCAACCCTCCAGGCCGCCCAGGTCAACACCCCGGGCTTCGGCTACGTCCACGGCCCTCCGACCCTCGAATCCGCTGCCGCGATGGCCGCAGCCCAGGAGGCCGCCGAAGAACAGGCACGAGCGATCGTCAACACCGTTTACAGCCCCGCGGTGATGGACGCCAACCTCGCCGACCTGGACATACCCAGCCCGTACCGCGTGATCTCGACGTCCGCGCTGGGTGGCGCGAGTGGGCTCGACCTGGTCTCGGCCTGGAACGTGGACGGGGTCGTCCGACCCGCTGGTCCGGCCGCGCCCGGCCACGCCGCCCTCGCCGCCGCCGGGGGAGGAGGAAATCCGGCAGGAGTCCCCGCGGTCGGCGCAGGTGCTGGCACGGGGACGACGACGAGCCTGCTCG
>NZ_JAALEF010000063.1:0-2607 GCF_014145245.1 Dietzia sp. B44
GCCCTGACCGTGGTCCGCGGCGGCTGACGGGGCCCCGGAAGCCGGCGCACGAGGAGGGCCCGACCCCGCTGGTCGCGGGATCGGGCCCTTCGTCTCAGTCGAGTTCGGCCGACGCGTGCTCGACCGAAACATGCTCGGCTACGGAGTGGTCACTCCTGGCGACGGTGGTTGCCGCGCGGACCGGACTCGACGCCGGCCTTGACGGCCTCGCACAGCCCCTGGTCGACGGCCGCCCAGTAGGCGTACACGCGCTCGAGGAGCTCGGTCTCCGAGGGGTCGATCTTGCTCACGTGACCGGCGATGTTGGACGCCAGACGCTCGCGGGCCGCGTCGTCGAGGACCTCCCGGTAGAGCGTGGTGGCCTGCGCCTGGTCGGTGTCGTCGGAGTGCGGCGAGACGTCCCCGCGGTAGATCTCCGAGCCCTTGGTGTCCCAGTCACCGAAGTCGAACGCCTTGGCCGGGTCCGCGACCGGGCCGTCGAGGGTGTTGGGGGCGTACTCGGCCTGCGCCGGGTGCGGGAACTCGTACTGCATGGCGCCCTCCTTGGAGTAGGAGTTCACCGGCGAGAGCGGTCGGTTGACCGGCACCTGCTGGTAGTTGGCGCCGATGCGGTAGCGCTGGATGTCCGGGTACGCGAAGACACGGCCGAGGAGCATCTTGTCGGGCGAGAAGCCGATGCCCTTGACGATGTTGGTCGGCGCGAACGCCGCCTGCTCGATCTGGGCGTGGTGGTTCTGCGGGTTCCGGTTCAGCGTCATGGTGCCGACCTTGCGCAGCGGGTAGTCCTTCTGCGACCAGACCTTGGTGAGGTCGAACGGGTTGAAGCGGTAGGTCTCCGCCTCGTCGAAGGGCATCACCTGGACGTGCAGGTCCCACGACGGGAACTCGCCCTTGGCGATGGACTCGTAGAGGTCCTGACGGTGGTAGTCGGCGTTCTCACCGGCGAGCTTGTCGGCCTCGTCCTGGGTGAGGAAGTCGATGCCCTGGTTGGTCTTGAAGTGGAACTTGACCCAGTGGCGCACGCCCTCGGCGTTGATGAACTGGTAGGTGTGCGAGCCGAACCCGTCCATGTTGCGCCAGGTGGCCGGGATGCCGCGGTCGCCCATGAGCCAGGTGACCTGGTGGGTCGACTCGGGGCTCAGGGTCCAGAAGTCCCACTGCATGGCGTGGTTGCGCAGGCCGGAGGCGTTCTTGCGGCGCTGCGAGTGGATGAAGTCCGGGAACTTGAGGGCGTCGCGGACGAAGAAGACCGGCGTGTTGTTGCCGACCATGTCGTAGTTGCCCTCGTCGGTGTAGAACTTCAGCGCGAAGCCGCGCGGGTCACGCCAGGTGTCGGGGCTGCCCTTCTCGCCGGCGACGGTGGAGAAGCGGGCGAGCATGGGGGTCGTGACGCCCTGCTGGAACAGGCCTGCGCAGGTGATGTCCGAGACGTCCTCGGTGGTGACGAACTCGCCGAAGGCGCCCGAGCCCTTGGCGTGGGGCAGACGCTCCGGGACGTTCTCGCGGTTGAAGTGGGCGAGCTTCTCGATGAGGTAGAAGTCGTGGATCGGCTGCGGACCCAGCTCGCCCAACCGGGCGCTGAACTCGTCGCTCGGTACCGGCTGGCCACTGTCGGTGGTGGTGGCGGACTTGGGCTGGAAGTCGCGTACGCCGCGGTCGGCGGGATGCGTGGTCACGTCTGGTGCTCCTCGTTGTGGTGGGGTGATGGGCGATGTGGTCTGGGTCTCAGTCTTAACCGAGCCGGGCACGGCCCGCCTGACATTCGGGACATGTGCCCCAGTAGTTGACCTCGGCCTCGTCGATCAGGAAGCCGTGATCGTGGTCCGCCTGCAGGCAGGGCGCATGCCCCACCGCGCATTCGACATCCTCGATCCGGCCGCACTGCCGGCACACGAGGTGGTGGTGGTTGTCCCCCGTGCGGCGTTCGTACCGGGCCGGCGAGCCGGCCGGTTCGATGCGCCGCATGAGTCCGACGTCGGTGCACACACGCAGCGCGTCGTAGACGGTCTGCGTGGACACCGCGCCCAGCCGCTCCCGGACCAGTACCGCGACGTCCTCCGCCGCGATGTGGGGACGACTGTCGACGACGGCGAGGACCGCCAACCGGGGAGAGGTGACCCTCAACCCGGCTGTCCGGAGCAGCGCTCCCGGATCCTCCATCTGCGTCGTCATGGGCCTCACCCTAGCCGACTTTCTGGAACTGGTCCAGAAAAGGACTGGTTCCGCTTTGGTAACGATGTCGGCTGCGCATCTGCTGCTCCCCCGGACGCCGTCGTACCCGCCGACTAGGCTGATCCGCGACGCCGAACCCGCAGGAGGACGCCATGACAGAGACCGCCACCGGACCGGTCGTATGCGGCTACGACGGTTCGCGGGACGCCCGCCGGGCCGTGGCCTGGGCCGCGAACTGGGCACGCGACCACGACGCGGGGCTCGAGGTGATCTCGGCCGACCGCGCCGTCGGACGCGTGGTGGCCTTCGACGAGACCGCCCGCGCCAACGTCGAGGGAGCCATGCGGGACCAGCTCACCGACCTCGTCGGACAGGTCCCGGCGACCTACCGCGTGGTCGCCGACAGCCCCGTCGGCGCGCTCGTCGAGACCACCG
>NZ_JAALEF010000522.1:0-12727 GCF_014145245.1 Dietzia sp. B44
GACCCAGCGCGACCGACGGACCCGACTCCGGCATCGCCCCCGCCGGGCACGAGAACCTCTTCGTCCTGGTCCCCATCCCCGCCGACCCGGGTCTCGGCCACGGCGGCGTGGACGGCGCGGGCGACGCGACCATCGAGGCGGCGGCCGACCAGGCCATCGCCCAGATCGCCGACTGGACCGGGATCCCGGACCTGGCCGAGCGGGTGGTCGTCCGTCGCACCATCGCCCCGGCGGACCTGGAAGATGACCTCGGCGCATGGCGCGGCACCGCCCTCGGCCCCGCCCACACGCTGGCCCAGAGCGCGTTCTTCCGGACCCGCAACGTCTCCAGGCACGTCGACGGTCTCTACTACGCGGGGGCGTCCACCATCCCCGGGATCGGGTTGCCGATGTGCCTCATCAGCGCCGAGCTGGTGCTCAAACACGTCCGTGGCGACACGGGGACCGCCCCGGTGGCGGAGCCCGGCGGGGGCACGGTGTTCGACAGGTGATCGGGCTGTCCTATCTCCTGGTCCAGGTGGTCTCCTTCGCCGGGATCCTGGTGATCGACCACCGCTGGAAGCTGGCGGCGTTCCGTGCGCCCGCCGCCGCGGCGCTCGCCGTCTCCGCCTCCGTGGCGTTGCTGCTCACCTGGGACGTGCTCGGGGTGCGCAGCGGGGTGTTCTTCCGCGGACAGACCGACTTCATGACCGGGCTGCTGGTGGCGCCGGAGATCCCGTTCGAGGAGGTCGTGTTCCTGGCGTTCCTGTCCCACCTCGCGCTGGTGTGCGCGGCGGGGGTCTCGCGCGCGGTCGACCACGCGCGGGACTCCCGGGCGGCCAGGGCGTCCCGGCCCTCCCGGATGACGGGGGAACGCCGGTGACCAGCCTGTACACGACCCTCAACCTCACCATGTCCATCCCCGTGGTGGCCGTGGCCCTCCTCGCGGCCTGGCGCCTGCGCGGGCCCGAGAGACGCCGGTGGATGATCGGGGTCGGCGGCGCGCTGCTGATCCTCATGATCCTCACCGCGGTCTTCGACAACATCATGATCTCGGCCGGGCTCGTGGCCTATGACGACTCGCTCACCAGCGGCATCCGCCTGGGTGTGGCGCCCATCGAGGACTTCGCCTACGCCGTGGCCGCGGCGGTCTTCGTGCCGTCGGTGTGGGCGTTGCTCACCGCGTCACCCCGGGTCGGGGCCGAGGTGGGGAGCCCGACGGTGTCGGGGAGGGGGGACGCGCTGCTGACGCGCGCCCCGGAGCCCGGCGACGACGACGAGGTCCGCACCCCCGAGCGGCCCGGGACGCCGGGACTGCTCACCACGCTGTTCTGGTCGTCCCGGCCGGTGTCGTGGGTCAACACCGCCGCGCCGTTCGCCCTGGCGTACTTCCTGGCCACCGGGGGGTTCGACCTCGTCGGCGTGATCGGCACGATCTTCTTCCTGGTGCCGTACAACCTCGCGATGTACGGGATCAACGACGTCTTCGACTACGAGTCCGACCTGCGCAACCCCCGCAAGGGCGGGGTCGAGGGGTCGGTGCTCGAGCGGTCCCGTCACACGGCCACCCTCGTGGCCTCGGCGGTGACCACCGTGCCGTTCCTCGTGTACCTGGTGCTGACGGGGACGGTGGAGTCGTCCCTGTGGCTCGCCGCGAGCGCGTTCGCGGTGATCGCCTACAGCGCCAAGGGGCTGCGGTTCAAGGAGATCCCGTTCCTGGACTCGCTCACCTCCGCGTTCCACTTCGTCTCCCCGGCGATCGTCGGCTGGACCATCGCCGGTGCGGACCTGACCGGGGGGGTGTGGGCGTGCCTGATCGCGTTCATGCTGTGGGGTGCGGCCTCGCAGGCCTTCGGGGCCGTGCAGGACGTCCGCTTCGACCGCGAGGCGGACCTGAAGTCCGTCGCCACCGTGCTCGGGGCCCGGGCCGCGGTGTGGTTCGCGCTGGCCTGCTACGCCGCGGCGGTGGTCGTCCTGTTGGCGGCGGCGCCGTGGCCGGCCTCGGGGGCCGCCTTCGCGATCCTGCCGTACCTCGCCACCGTGGCGGTCTATGTCGGGGTCACCGACGCCGATGCCGAGCGCACCAACGAGGGCTGGAAGCGCTTCCTGGTGCTCAACATGCTGGCGGGCTTCTGCGTGACGCAGATCGTTCTGTGGTCGGTGCTCGTCTGGTCCTGACGCCGCTCGCCGCCCCCGCGGTCACGCGACCTCCGGGGCGCGCACGTCGAGGACGCGTCTGAGGCCTCAGCGCTGGACGCGGGCCATCCAGCGTTGCGAGGGCGGGCTGATGCGCCAGTTGCGGGCGATCGTCCGGAACGCGCGGGAGA
Source organism: Dietzia sp. B44 (assembly GCF_014145245.1). Lineage (NCBI taxonomy): Bacteria > Bacillati > Actinomycetota > Actinomycetes > Mycobacteriales > Dietziaceae > Dietzia > Dietzia sp. B44. Next base: position 2,307 of record NZ_JAALEF010000522.1, read on the forward strand.
ACCGTCGGCGCATCGCGGCGGGATCGTCGAACGGGCGCGCGGAGATGCCCACGGTGAGCGACCGGTCCACCCGGAGGCGGTCGGCGGCACCGAACTGGAACGACAGGTCGATGTCGTCGTGCAGTTCCGGGTCCGATCGGTTCACCCCGTCCCGCACGCGATCCCAGGCCTCGCGCCGCATCGCCAGGTTCGACCCGAACAGCACCGGGTGCGCCATCGCGGCGCCCACGGAGACGAAGTACGCGTCCATGTAGAGCAGCCGGGCGGCGCGGGCCCGCCAGCCGCTGAGCCCGATGAACTCGCCCGGGCCGGAGATCGCCACGAGCTCGGGGTCCTCGGTGAACGCCTTGTCGATCCGCTGCACCCAGTCCGGGCCCGGGCGGGAGTCCGCGTCCAGGCGGGCGATCACGTCTCCCGAGGCCGAGTCGTAACCGGTGGCCGTGGCCGAGGGGATGCCCCGCACGGCCTCGGTGACCACCCTGGCCCCGGCGTCGCGGGCCACCTCGGCACTGTCGTCGGCACAACCGTTGTCCACCACCACGATCTCGTCCGGTGTCCTGGTCTGGCGACGCAGGGCCGCGAGGCACCCGGCGAGCTCGTGGGCGTCGTCGAGGACGGGGACGACCACGGAGATGCGCATGCCCCTCATCCTGCCAGCGGGGCGCCGACCCCATCCAACCGGGCGATTTGTGCACTGTTCCAGCGTGTGTGTAATCTGCTAGAGGCTTTAACCCCGAGCTGCGGAGTGATTCGCGACCCGGGGTGGCTGGCCCCCTTAGCTCAGTCGGTAGAGCGTTTCCATGGTAAGGAAAAGGTCGACGGTTCGATTCCGTCAGGGGGCTCGCACGGCACACCGGGCACGGCGATATAGCTCAGATGGTTAGAGCGCACGACTCATAATCGTGAGGTCCCGGGTTCGATCCCCGGTATCGCTACAAGAGAATACGACACGAACCGGCACCTCGTAGGGGGCGCCGGTTTCGTCGTTCCACGGCGCGGTGCCCTAGTTTGAAGGTGATCACTCTGAGGGATCGGCATACCCGATCCCTGTCGCCTCTCGCGAGGCGCTGTTCCGGTTTAGGCGGGCGAGTGTGAGTTGTCCCGATCTCGGTCGGGTGTGCATGGGGCCGAATGGTGCGACACCGTTCGGCCCCATGGCTAACCGCTACCGAGACCAAGTGTCAGTCAGTCACTAATGTTTAAGTGGGAGAGTAAGAGAGGGTTGCAACTATCATGTTGACCCCGTACAGTGACTTGCATCACCTAACAAGTACACGAGGGGTCTGACATGACTGCGAAGATCCGCCCACCGGACGGACCGTGGTCGCTCGCGTGGGCGAAGTCGCCCGACGATGACGGTGCCTGGCTTCCGCTGTGGCGTCACATGGCTGACTCCGCCGAAGTGGCGAACCGTCTATGGATGGAATGGATGCCGCCCGCCTCTCGAGAAGTCGTGGCGGCCGAGACGGGAAGCCAGATTCTGGCGGGTTCGCTTGCGGTCTTCCTCGCAGCCGCTCACGATGTCGGCAAGATCAGCGAGGAGTTCGCGAGCCAGAACGTCGAGTTGCGCGAGCGAATGTCCCGCGTGGGGTTCGCGATACCAAACGCTGCGGTCAGCTCGGGACAACGCAGGGAGAGGCCGCACGGATCGGTGAGCGCTAGAAGCCTCTGGGAGTGGCTGTTCGAAGCCATCGGGGGCCGCGGCAAGGCCTCGACGATTTCGGCGGTGCTGGCCGGTCATCACGGGACGTTCCCTCCAGGGCCGCCCCAGGAGTTGCCGGAGTCGGACGCGATCTGGGCCGAATCCCGCCGATCGGCGATCGACTTCGCTGTGGGGCTCTCCGAGATCACTGAGGCAGATCTCGTGCAGGTGGCCACTGTGGGACTCTCCCAGGCGGCGCAGGTCGTCCTCGCAGGTTTTGTCGTGGTGTGCGATTGGATTGCGTCCAACACGGAGTTGTTCCCGTACGGGACTGATGGGGAAGATGGCGACCGCGCGGCCAGGGGGTTGGCTGCGCTCGCTCTGCCGAGGCCTTGGTCGCCCAGCCCTCCACTCGATGATGCCGCGCTTTTCGCCGACCGTTTCGAGCTGCCGAAAGGTGCGTCTCCGAGGCCGGTGCAACTCGCCGCCGTTGAACAGGCGCGACTCATGATCGAACCCGAGCTCATGCTCATCGAAGCACCGACAGGAGAGGGTAAGACAGAGGCGGCCTTCGCCGCAGCCGAGGTCATCGCGGCCAAATTCGGATGTGGTGGGTTGACGGTGGCGCTCCCCACGTGTGCGACGAGCGACGCGATGTTCAGCCGAACACTGTCATGGCTCGATCGCAGTGTTCCCGCCGGAACAGTCGCCTCCGCACTGCTGACCCACAGTCGTGCGCGATTCAACGACGAGTTCACGGGCCTGTCCGCGGTTGTCCCGGATAGGGGGCTGGCGGGTATCCACGACGATTCCCCCTCGGGTGCCGGATCGCTGACCGCGCACTGGTGGCTCCGGGCCAGGAAGAAGTCGGCGCTCGCCGACTTCACCGTCGGGACCATCGACCAGGTGCTTCTCCTTGCGCTGCAGTCTCGTCATCTCATGCTGCGGCACCTCGGGATCGTCGGAAAGGTCGTGGTCCTCGACGAGGTACACGCGGCGGACAGCTACATGTCCCACTTCCTCGACCGGGCCTTGGAGTGGCTCGGTGCTGAACGGGTTCCGGTCGTCGCCTTGACCGCGACCCTCACGCCGGAGCGCCGATGCGCGATGCTCGCGGCATATCGGAGGGGGCGATCAGCGGCAGTGGGGGAGCAGATCGTGGCGGGCAGCCGACCGGGACCCGACTTCGAGGCGACAGCTGCTGCCACCGCGTTCCCCCTGATCGTCCGGGTGGGGTCGGGACTGCCGACTCTGACGGAGCCAGCGGCCAGCGGCCGGGAGACCGCCTATCGTATGGAGTTCGTCGGCGACGACGACGCTGAGCTTGTCCAGTCGGTGTCAGACGCGGTGAACAGCGGAGTCTGCGTCGTCGTCGTGCGGAACACGGTGGCCCGGGCGCAGGAGGTTTACACCGCCCTTCTCAACGAGCTGGGATCCAGTCGGACGATGTTGATGCACTCACGGTTCATCCTTGCAGACAGGCTCCACCGTGAAGGTCAGGTCAAGGAGTTGCTGGGCCCACCGGCGATCGGACGCAGACGACCCCCCGGCATGGTGATCGTGTCGACTCAGGTCATCGAGAGTTCGCTCGATATCGATGCGGACCTCATGTACTCCGACCTTGCTCCAATCGATCTGATCCTCCAACGAGCCGGCCGCTTGCACAGGCACGACCGACCGGCCGGCACCAGGCCGGGGATCGCGGCGACACCGAGGTTCCTCATCAGCGGCGTCGAGCTCTCGTCCGATGGATCGAGCCCGACCGTAGACAAGGGGTCATCCTATGTATACGGCGGTGCATCTCTATTGCGCACGACGGCAGTGCTCCGTGATCACCTCGAACGCACCGAAGGAATAGTGGAGTCGCCTCGCGACGTCGCAGACCTCGTCCGTGCCGCCTACTCACCAGACGCTGTCCCGCCAGCTGGGTGGGAGGACGACTGGCGCTCAGCCGAGAAACGGCGGCAGGAATCCGATGCGGAGAGAGAGCGTCGCAGCGGGGCGTTTCTTCTCCGCTCACCGGGTCCTGGGCCCGCCTACGGGTGGAACTCGGGATCATCTGACGAGCCCAGGGAAGAGGTGCTCGGACACGCCCAGGTCCGAGACGCTGAGAATTCTCTCGATGTAGTCGTCGTGCGTGAGGTCGACGGCCGCGTTCGGTCCCTGCCGTGGCTGGAGCGACGAGGTGACGAACTGGTCGACTCCGATCTAGGTGTCGACGACGAACTGGCGCGAGCCGTGGCGATGTGCACCGTCTCACTTCCCGCCTGGACTTTTCGTGGCAAACGGGAAGCCTGGCTCATCGAGGAGCTGGAGACGCGTGGGATCCCGGGGTGGCAGAAGTCGCCATGGCTCAAAGGGATGCTGCCGTTGCCGCTGAACGAGGACCTGTGGGTCCGGATCGGAGACCTGCACATGGAGTACGACCGTTCGACCGGACTGACCGTCCGGGTCAAGGGGGACGCATGACCGACACATTCAACCTCGTAGACAAGCCCTGGATCCGTATCCGCGACGTCGAGGGGGAGGTCCGGGAAGTCAGCCTGTCGGAGGCGCTCACCGAGTCGCACAGGATCGAAAGGCTCGCGGGCGAGCTGCCCACGCAGGACTTCGCCGTGCTGCGGGTACTGCTCGCCGTGCTGTACCGCGCGGTGGCGCCGGAGCCGACCGGCGATCCGGAAGGCGTGTGGGAGGAACTGTGGAATCAAGACAGGCTTCCCGCAGCAGGGCTCACCGCATACCTGGACGCGTGGAAGCCTCGGTTTGACCTCCTCGACTCGCAGAGACCGTTCATGCAGGTGCCTGACCTTCACACCTCCAAAGGGGAGTGGCGCAGCCTCGAACTGCTCGTCCCTGATTGCCCCGGTCCCGGGGCGATGTTTCGCCGACGAGATCCGTCGATCTCTCTGGGCCTGGGGGAGGCTTCACGGTGGCTCCTGCACTGTCAGGCTTATGACCCGTCGGGAATCAAGTCAGGCGCAGTAGGCGATCAACGGGTGAAGGGAGGGAAGGGCTACCCGACGCCCGTCGGATGGGCGGGCTGGATGGGCGGGCAGTACATCGAGGGGACGAACCTCCGCGAGACTCTGTTGCTCAACCTGGTGCTAGATCGCAGGTACGACCGTAGGGACATTCCTCTATGGGAGGAAGAGCAGCACCTGACCCAGGACGTGAGATCGCCTGAGATGTGTGGACCATTCGGTCAGCTCGGACTCCTGACGTGGCCTGAACGACGGGTGCGCCTCCACGTTGAGGAGGGGGAGGTCGCCGAAGTGCTCATCTGCAACGGCGATCCCATCCCGTACACCCTCCAGAGCGAGCACGAACTGATGACGCCCTGGCGTTTCAGCGAACCGCAGACCGCCAAGGCGAAGTCGATCATCTACATGCCGAGATCCCTGACCAGGGGGCGCGCGCTGTGGCGCGGTCTGGAGACACTGCTCCCAGATCCGTCCGGAGCAAAGGTCAAGACCAAGTACGGGGATGCGGAGTCCGCCCGCCCCTCCGGAGTGGTGAATTGGGTCGGCAAGCTCGTGAGCGAGAAAGTGCTCCCTCCTGGATTCCAGGTGAGGATCGTCGCGACAGGGGTCGAGTACGGCCCTCAGATGGCGGTGATCTCCACCGTCCTCGCTGATCGGCTCGCCTTCGCCGGCGTGCTCGCAGACGTCTCCTCCGGTGCACATCGCGCGGCGGCCACGACCGCGGTCGGTGAGACCGACGCCGCGATCCGGGCGCTCGGGAGCCTCGCCGACAATCTGGTCGTCGCGGCGGGTGGTGACGCGGGGCCCGCCCGCGAGGGTGCCGTGTCCGGCGCTTACGAGGAACTCGATCGTGCATTCCGACGCTGGCTGCGCGACCTCGGTCCGGAGACATCGCCCGACGCAAGTCTTCAGAGCTGGCGTGAGGGGTGTCGCCGGACGCTCGCGGCCAGGGGGGAGGAGCTGGTGCGGAACGCCCCGCCGGCAGCGTGGCGCGGCCGCGAGCACTCCGGGCATGTGGTTTCCGTGGGGCAGGCGGACCTGTGGTTCCATCGGTCACTCGCCAAGGCACTGCCCTTCCTGCCTCGTGACGACCTCCCGGCAACCAACTACGCCGACGACAGCACCACCGAGAGGACTGAACAATGATCACCACCGAGCCCGCACAGGCAGGCACGCGCCGCGAGACGCTGGAAAGCTACGTGCGAAGTAGGGCGGTCGGACTTCATAAGCGTCTCTCTGCCGGCGACAGCTCCGCCCGGGCGTCCCTCGCTCGGATGCGACGCGCGGTCGGCGCCGATATCGCTGTTCAACCCGAGGCGTGGGGAGAGGTCTACGCGGGATTTCCCGAAGAACTGGTGGGAGAGGGCGACGACGTCGGCCCCTACGAATACGCCGCGCACATCGCTCTGACCCTGTTCGCGCTCCATCAGCAGTCGCAGGCGCAACCGATGCACGTCGGCGGTCCGTCCGCGAGGTTGGGATCCGCGGTGCGAAAGCTGGCCACCCCGAACGACGCGCAAGAACACGAGCAGGCGACGCTTCGCCGGTTTCAGGCGTTGGTCACGGCAGACGAACTCCCTGAGATCGTGCATCACCTGAGGGGAATCGTCCTCCTCCTCAAAGCCAAGTCGATCCCGCTGGACTACGGACGACTCGCGTCGGACGTTGCGTCGCTTCACTCGCCTGAAGGAGCGACCAGGGTGAAGCTTCGGTGGGCGCGCGATCTGTACACCGCGCCGAGGTCTCGCCCGAACGCCCACCAGCCCCCGTCCAAGAACTGAGTCCTCAGCCCTCTCACTACAGGAGTAGCAATGACTACCTATATCGACGTACATATCATCCAAACGGTTCCGCCTTCCAACATCAATCGAGATGACACGGGCTCGCCCAAGTCCGCGGTGTACGGCGGGGTTCGCAGGTCTCGAGTATCGAGTCAAGCGTGGAAGCGGGCCACGCGCGCCGAGTTCTCTTCGCACCTCGACACCGCGGAGCTCGGGGTGAGGACCAAGCGGGTCGTCGAGCAAATGATCGGGGAGATCGTCGCACGGCGCCCCGATCTGGAGGAGTCCGCCGAGGATCTCGCCGCGAAAGTGCTCAAGGTCGTGGATATCAATTTGGCCAAGGAGAAGAAGGAATCCTCCGAGAAGCGGGAGGTACCGCAGACCGAGTACCTGATCTTCCTCTCGCGTGCCCAAATTTCGGCCCTCGCGGAACTCGCCATCGACTCCGTCGACAGCACTCCGGACAAGAAGTCGGTCAAGAAGGCGTTCCATGACGACACCTCTATCGACGTAGCCTTGTTCGGCCGCATGATCGCCAATGCGCCCGACCTCAACGTCGACGCCTGCTGTCAGGTGGCTCACGCGATCTCGGTGCACCCCGCCTCCAACGAGTTCGACTACTTCACCGCGGTAGACGACAAGGCGCCGGAGGACAATGCAGGCGCGGGAATGATCGGCACTGTCGAGTTCGTGTCATCGACGATGTACCGGTACGCAACGGTGAACGCCGACGCGCTCGCCGCCTCACTCGGGTCGATCGAGGCCGCTGCCAAGGCGGCCGAAGCTTTCGTACGGGCCTTCGCTGTGTCCATGCCCACCGGCAAGAGCAATACCTTCGCGAACAGGACCCGGGCCGACCTCGTCCTGGTCCAAGTCCGAGACGATCAGCCGGTCAACCTTGTCGGAGCCTTCGAATCCGCCATCGCGTCGACCACCGGTCGCACGGAGCAGGCGGTCTTGCGATTGGCCGAACACGCGGCCGACCAGGATGCCGCTTACGGGACCCTCCCCGTCGCCGGTGCGTTCCTCGCTGCAGGTGCCGCGGCGACCGAGACGGCGCTCGAGAAGCTCGGGGAGATCGGTCAGCGGGCCGACCTCAACGGTGTCGTCCGCCTGGTGGGCGAGCAGGTTCGCGAAAGGGTGGAAGAGAAGTGACCTCGCTTCTCCTCAGACTCGCCGGCCCGCTTCAGGCATGGGGCGACTCGAGTCGGTTCAACGACCGCACGACTAGGAGGGAACCGACCAAGAGCGGGGTCGTGGGCTTGCTCGCCGCTGCGTCTGGCCGGAGGCGCACCGATCCGATCGAGGACCTCGCTAGTCTGCGGTTCGGTGTCCGGAGCGATCAGCAGGGCCGGCTCGTTCGCGACTTCCAGACGAGCATCGACTGGCGCACCGGGAAGTCCAAGCCACTCACCTCTCGTCACTACTTGAGTGACGCATGTTTCGTGGTCGCGGTCGAAGGGGAGGACGAGCTCCTCGAAGGTCTGCGGGAGGCGCTCCGTCGACCGGTCTTCCCCGTTTATCTGGGGCGTCGATCATGCCCACCGGCCGGACGCGTGGTTCTCGGGATGCGGGACCCCGGAGTCGAACAGGCGTTGAGCGACGAGCCGTGGCAAGCCTCGGATTGGTATCGGAAGACGTGTTCGTCGCCCGCTCACCTCCCGGTGACCCTCGACGCCACGCAAGGATCGGTCCAGGACGAGTTAATCTCCGATCATCCTGTGAGCTTCGACCCCCGAGACCGTAGGCACGGAGTGCGAGCGGTCGTCCACACGGAGGTCATCGTCGACAATCCACTCGGGCGTCCGGGAGTCGGCCATGACCCCATGAGCATGTTGTGAGGCCACCTATGTACTTGTCGCGAATGCACCTGAATCCGCGTCGGCGGGGCACCCGACTCCTGATCGGCAATCCGCAGACCGTGCACGCCGCTGTGATGTCGTCCTTCCCCCCGACCGCACACGGAGAAGGCCGTGTTCTCTGGCGTATGGATCGCGACGGTGACCACTTGGCGCTGTACATCCTCAGCCCGACCGCTCCGTCGTTCGAGCACATCCAGGAGCAAGCCGGCTGGTCCAATCAGGAATCGTGGGACGTGCGTCCGTATGGCCGTGTGCTCGATCGGATCACATTGGGTCAAGAATACTCGTTCCGGTTGGTCGCCAATCCGAGCCGAATCGTCACGGGGGAGGACGGGAAGAAGCGTCGGTTCGCCCATGTGACCGTCGATCAACAATTGGGTTGGCTCACTGATCGTGCGTCCTCACTCGGTGTGGAGTTCATCGACGCCGGTGGAGTCTTCGACGATGAGAAGAGGGTTCCCGCCGTCGCGGTGACGTCGCGTGAGATCTCGCGTTTCCAACGCAAGGGAGCCACGGTGACAGTATCGAGGTCCCAATTCGATGGGGCGATCCGAGTCACTGATGTCGACGCACTCCGCAGCACTTTGACCAACGGCGTCGGCAAGGCCAAGGCATATGGGTGCGGGCTTCTCACACTGGCGCCACTCGGCCGGAGGTGAATCGTGAAGACACCCGGAATCCGTCCCTCCAAGTCCCGGGAATTGACCCGGGTGGAGGACAGAGTCACCTTCCTCTACTTGGAACACTGCACTATCGGGCGAGACGCGAATGCGCTCACCGCCACCGATGAACTCGGGGTCATCCATATCCCGAGCGCCTCGCTCGGGGTGCTGATGCTGGGCCCGGGTACGCGGGTCACCCACCAAGCAATGTGCGTTCTCGCCGATAGTGGATCGTCGGTCGTGTGGACGGGTGAGAACGGGGTGCGTTACTACGCCCACGGCAGACCATTGGGACGGTCGACGAAGCTGCTCGAAGCTCAGGCGCGATTAGTCAGCAACAATCGGTCCCGTCTCGCTGTTGCGCGGGAGATGTACGCGATGCGCTTTCCAGGTGAGGACGTATCGCGTCTGACCATGCAGCAGTTGCGCGGCCGGGAGGGTGCGCGCGTGCGGAAGTCGTATAGGGATTGGTCGGTCACGACCGGCGTGGAGTGGTCGCGGAGAGAGTTCACCGTGGACGACTTCGACTCGTCGGATCCGATCAACCAGGCCCTCTCTGCCGCGCACTCGTGTTTGTACGGCGTAGTCCATGCGGTGATTGTGGCTATCGGATGCTCGCCGGGGCTGGGGTTCGTCCACACCGGTCACGACAGGTCGTTCATCTACGATATTGCAGATTTGTACAAATCGGCCATCACCGTGCCCATTGCATTCCAGTCGGTTGAACAGATGGATCAAGATGACCCTGAAGCGCTTGCGGGGCTCGCCTCCACCGTCAGGAGGCAGGTTCGCGACGCGATGCGTGGACACCGGATCCTCAGTAGATGCGTGGCTGATCTACGTTTTCTGTTGCTACCGGAAACGGAAGATGAGGGTGAGGACGGGCTCGCGACGGTGATTGAACTCTGGGATGAGCAACTCGGGCGGGTGTCTGGCGGTACGAACTACAGCGAGGACGTGCCATGGTGACGATTGTCCTCACAGCTTGCCCAGCCGGGCTACGGGGTCACTTGACTCGATGGTTGATCGAAGTGAGTCCAGGAGTGTTCGTGGGCAGAGTCAATGCGAGGCTGCGTGATGAGCTCTGGAAGCTCATCCTTGAACTCGTGAAAGACGGGCGAGCGATCATGACTTACTCGACAAGGGAAACAGAGCAAGGGTTCGACTTTCGTGTCCATCGGCACGACTGGTCGGTAGAGGATTTCGAGGGGCTACGTGTGATGCGTAGAACCACCTCTAGTAAGCGCACCACCGGAATGCGTAGAGGTTGGTCTGCTGCGTCGCATCTGCGCCGGAGAAAGTAAACTAGAACTCCGAGTACTGCTCCATTTTCCGCTGGTCAGCCAGTGTCGTCCCCGCGCAGGCGGGGCTGTTCCTCATGGCGCCGTCCCCGATCGCGAACGCGGCCAGTCGTCCCCGCGCAGGCGGGGCTGTTCCAGCCTGCAACGACCCGGCCGCGAAGCTGGCCCAGTCGTCCCCGCGCAGGCGGGGCT
>NZ_JAALEF010000522.1:12737-12973 GCF_014145245.1 Dietzia sp. B44
GGCCAACCGCTGCCGAAGTGCTGCCCCGATGTCGTCCCCGCGCAGGCGGGGCTGTTCCGTTCGCCGGGATGCAGGTGTTCAACACGACGCTGTCGTCCCCGCGCAGGCGGGGCTGTTCCGGTGACGCTCGCGACCCAGCACACCGGTCATTAGTCGTCCCCGCGCAGGCGGGGCTGTTCCGGAGCCCCAGCGCCAACCGGGCTGGCTTCCCTCGTCGTCCCCGCGCAGGCGGGGCT
>NZ_JAALEF010000522.1:12983-13161 GCF_014145245.1 Dietzia sp. B44
TCCGCGGCGAGGACATCGACCGCGACCGACAAGTCGTCCCCGCGCAGGCGGGGCTGTTCCATCGCACGCCGTAGGGTGCCGCGCCACCTACGTGTCGTCCCCGCGCAGGCGGGGCTGTTCCGCAGGTCACGGACCGCGTCACGATCGCCTCGCAGTCGTCCCCGCGCAGGCGGGGCTG
>NZ_JAALEF010000522.1:13171-13405 GCF_014145245.1 Dietzia sp. B44
GCATCCTCGTGTCCGAGGGGCTGACGCAGTCGTCTCCGCGCAGGCGGGGCTGTTCCCCATCCGCTTTGGAGACGGACGCTCTCCCAGTTGTCGTCCCCGCGCAGGCGGGGCTGTTCCGCCCATCAAGTCCTGCGTGCGACTACCCGCAAAGTCGTCCCCGCGCAGGCGGGGCTGTTCCGGTCTTGACGCGGTCGACCGAGTTCTGGATCGTGTCGTCCCCGCGCAGGCGGGGCT
>NZ_JAALEF010000522.1:13415-13590 GCF_014145245.1 Dietzia sp. B44
TGCGGGCGGTAAACACCGAGCCAGTTGGGAGGGAACAGCCCCGCCTGCGCGGGGACGACGGCACTACGCAACGACAGGTGGACCCGCACCCGGGAACAGCCCCGCCTGCGCGGGGACGACGACCCCCCACTACTCAGTAAGGTCCCCCCGTCGGGAACAGCCCCGCCTGCGCGGG
>NZ_JAALEF010000522.1:13600-13897 GCF_014145245.1 Dietzia sp. B44
GACGTGCAAGACGCGCACCCCGACACGGTGAGGAACAGCCCCGCCTGCGCGGGGACGACGTCGAACCGGGTCCGAAGATCACGCACCTCGGCGGAACAGCCCCGCCTGCGCGGGGACGACGTCGGGCTGGCGGAGAATCATGGCGAGACGTTCGGAACAGCCCCGCCTGCGCGGGGACGACATGACGGTTCAGGTGACGACCCCGGAGAAGGACGGAACAGCCCCGCCTGCGCGGGGACGACGCGAACTTGCCGCGAGCGTTGATGTTGTCGGCCGGAACAGCCCCGCCTGCGCGGG
>NZ_JAALEF010000522.1:13907-14143 GCF_014145245.1 Dietzia sp. B44
ACTGTCCTCGGGCGCGAACATGACATCCCCGGGAACAGCCCCGCCTGCGCGGGGACGACGCCAGGCCCTCACGGCGAGCATCGGCCTTGACCGGAACAGCCCCGCCTGCGCGGGGACGACTTGGCATGACTACAGCAGCGGAGTATGGACGCGGGAACAGCCCCGCCTGCGCGGGGACGACCCTGTATTCGATGCCGCCCGACACGAGCGACCCGGGAACAGCCCCGCCTGCGCGG
>NZ_JAALEF010000522.1:14217-14394 GCF_014145245.1 Dietzia sp. B44
CGTCGAAGCACCTGTTAGCTATCCGCCACGTGGAACAGCCCCGCCTGCGCGGGGACGACTTCGAGAGCGAGTACCTCACGTACCCGTGGTTGGGAACAGCCCCGCCTGCGCGGGGACGACTGGATTCAGTGCGGGTTCGCGCTCGCCGTCATCGGAACAGCCCCGCCTGCGCGGGGA
>NZ_JAALEF010000522.1:14404-14700 GCF_014145245.1 Dietzia sp. B44
TGGGTATGGGTCGGGGCGGCACCGGACGTGGGAACAGCCCCGCCTGCGCGGGGACGACCCCGTCCCAAGGCCATCCAACTCGACCATGTCGGGAACAGCCCCGCCTGCGCGGGGACGACCCCCATAGCATCCCCGTTTTCGGCCCGTACTCGGGAACAGCCCCGCCTGCGCGGGGACGACCTGACGGCTTCGGGCTACTGACAGTCCTGCATGGGAACAGCCCCGCCTGCGCGGGGACGACACCAGGGCCTCCAAGTCGATGGCCGACATCATGGGAACAGCCCCGCCTGCGCGGG